>CAURDG010000117.1:0-5497 GCA_963523555.1 uncultured Cardiobacterium sp. | reverse complement strand
ATAATATTGACCTATTATTTAATATCTGTATGAATAATTAAGTACATTAGCCATATGAGTGCTATTTGCGTGTTAGATAGTGATAACAGCAAGGAGAAAAAAAACAAAGCACAATATCATTGCCTTGCCTGGAGAGAAAAGCCCCGAGCACTTGATTTTTGATTATTACGACGAATTAGCTAAAGAGCAGGATTCTAAAGGTTGTCAAAGCCAAACCTTTTGGGATACCGATACTGCGTTGGACAAAGGGTTAACGAAACATCGTTATCTCACATCAATCAAGCCCCAAATATCAGGTATTGAAGAAAACATTAATCAATTGAGGGAAGAAAAAAATCTACGTCAGGGAAGAGAAGGGAACTAAGCAAAAAAGTCTTTAATGATAATAAGGAAGAGTTTGAAATTATTTTTGACTTTTGGTTGGATAATCATTATGTAGAAATGGAAAAATTCTACAAGGACTTACGCTATTGCTTCCGTCAAGTGGCCTTATTACACGAATTAGACCCAGAACTTTGGCCGCGAGATTCTCATTTAAATAAAAATAGAATCTCCAATAACTATTAGTATCGAGAATTCATTAGCTTTATTTTAACTTAATAATTCAAATTTAAAATAAATTACATGGCAGGTCATTCTAAACCCTTAACTCCTTTACGCTACCTTGGTGGTAAGGGAGCTTTTGCGCCTTTCGCAAAATCAATAATTAAAACTAACCATCTTCAAGGCGGGCACTACATGGAACCATTTACTGGTGGTGCAGGGGTGGCATTAGATTTTCTCTTTAACGGTTATGTTTCCGATATCCATATTAATGATGTAGATCTAGCCATTTATCATTTCTGGCGTGCTATCGTTAATAATACTGATAATTTCCTAACCTTACTCCAACAAGCTCCTTTGACTATCAGAGAATGGGAGAAACAAAAATTAATTTTAAAACATCCTAAAATCATTCTGATTTAGAACATGGTTTTGCAACTTTCTATTTAAATCGTACCAATCATTCCGATATTTTGAAAACTGGAGTAATCGGTGGTAAATCCCAAAATGGGACATACAAGCTGGATGCTCGGTTTAATAAAGAGCGTTTATCCAACCTAATTAAGCGTATTGCTAATTATGCTAATAATATTCATATTTACAATCTTGATGCACTTGAGCTGTTAGGCAAGGTTGAACAAATATTACCTCAAACGTCATTAATCTATCTCGACCTCCCATACTATATTAAAGGTCAAGGCCTATACCGGAATTTCTACAGCCATAATAATCATGTAAAGATTTGTGAAGCTTTAGGTAAAATAGAAATACCTTGGATTGTCTCGTATGATAATTCCGACGAGATTAAATTTATCTATCCTTACTATCGTCAGGATGAATATTTTTTATCCTACAGTACATATAATAAAACAAAAGGTTCCGAAGTAATGATCTACGGAAACAACATAATGATATAGCCTGTATATAAAATATAAACCATATACTGTATTTACATGCTTTTTAGCCACCATATTTGAGCAAATAACTTGTTGCCCACACACGATTTGTGATGGATGCTAACGTCCGTCAAGTGAAGTAAAACTTGGACTCACTACTAGGCGAGTCCTCCCCTTTCGTCGCTGCGCGCCACCTTCTCTCGCAAGCGGTTTACGCCGCCCAGAAATCACGCGGCGGGTCGAGGACGGGTTTGACGATGCCGGCGCGGATGGCGTAGTCGCCGAAACCTTCATCCGTTTTGCGTTCCCGCGCCCAAGCGCCAATCCATTCGTCCAGGATGGCAAGGATTTCCGGCTCGGTGATGTTTTCTTTGTAAAGGCGCGGGATGCGTGTGCCGATACGGTTGCCGCCCGCAAAGAGGTTGTAGCGCCCGATGGCTTTGCCGACGAGGCCGATTTCCGCCAGCATCGCCCGGCCGCAGCCGTTCGGACAGCCGGTCACGCGCAGCACGATGTGTTCGTCCGCCATGCCGTGTTTGGCCATGATGGCATCCACCTGGTCGATGAGGCCGGGGATGAAGCGTTCGGCTTCGGCCATTGCCAGCGGGCAGGTCGGCAGTGAGACGCAGGCCATGCTGTTTTCCCGCTGTTTGGTGACGGTGTCGCTGATGAGGCCGTATTTTCGCGCCAGTTTTTCGATTTTGGCTTTGTCTTTCGGCGCCACACCCGCGACGATGAGGTTCTGGTTGGCGGTCAGGCGGAAGTCACCTTTGTGGATTTTGGCGATTTCGCGCATCCCGGTTTTCAGCGGTTTGTCGTCGG
This sequence comes from uncultured Cardiobacterium sp., assembly GCA_963523555.1. Lineage (GTDB taxonomy): Bacteria > Pseudomonadota > Gammaproteobacteria > Cardiobacteriales > Cardiobacteriaceae > Cardiobacterium. The sequence goes on along the minus strand of CAURDG010000117.1, from coordinate 3,236 downwards.
TGTCGATGAGGCGGCCGTTTTCGATGTAGAGGGTGAGGTGCCAGTTGCCTTCTTCGCCTTTGACCCAGCCGATGCGGTCGCCCCGGGTCGTGAAGTGGTAGGGGCGGATGGGCTCGAATTTGATGCCCATGCGTTTTTCGACTTCGGCTTTGAAGACGTCCACGCCGACGCGTTCGAGGGTGTAGCGGGTGCGCGCGTGTTTGCGGTCGCTTCTGTCGCCCCAGTCGCGCTGGGTGCTGACCACGGCTTCTGCGCAGTGCAGGGTGTGACTGAGCGGCACGTAGCCAAATTCATAGGAGGTGTTGGGGTAGGTGGTGGTGTTGCCGTGTTCGCTGGACAGGCCGCCGCCGACGAGGACGTTGAAGCCGACAAGGTGACCGTTTTCTTCGATGGCGACGAAGCCGAGGTCGTTCGAGTGGATGTCCACTTCGTTGTCGGGCGGGATGACGACGGCGGTTTTGAATTTGCGCGGCAGGTAGTTTTTGCCGAGGATGGGTTCGACGCCGTCTGCGATTTCTTTGTTGAGCGGCTTTGTTGGTTCGGTGGTGAAGACTTTTTCGCCGTCCAGCCAGATGTCGGCGTAGGCGGTGGTGCGCGGCAGCAGGTGCATGCTGATTTTTTTCGCCCATTCGTGGGCCTCGCGGTGCAGGGCACTTTCGACGGGATTGGTGGTGCAGAGGACGTTACGGTTTACGTCGCTCGCAGTCGCGATGGAATCGAGCCCCAGTTTGTGCAGCCATTGGTGCATGGCCTTGATGTTGGGTTTTAAGACGCCGTGGTACTGGAAGGTTTGGCGGTTGGTGATGCGGATGGAGCCGTAGAGGGTGTTTTCGCCGGCAAATTCGTCGATGCCCAGCCATTGCTGCGGGGTGATGATGCCCCCCGGCAGGCGGCAGCGCAGCATCATACTTTTCAGCGGTTCGAGTTTTTGTTCGGCGCGTTCGGCGCGCAGGTCGCGGTTGTCCTGTTCGTACATGCCGTGGAAGCGGATGAGCTGGAAGTTGTCGCCGCGAAAGGCGCCGGTGATGCCGTCGCCGAGGTCGGCGGCAATGCTGCCGTGCAGGTAGTCGCTTTCGTCTTTGAGGCGTTCGTTGTCGGAATAGGGCGCGTCGGGCAGTTTGGCGCGTGGATCGTGGGTGTGGCTCATGATGGGTTCCTTGGGTTTGTGTAGCGGGGATGCGGGCGGGGTTAGTTCGTGTGGTTGCGCGCGTGATGCCTGGGGGGAAGCGGTAAAACGCGTATTTGTCCCGCTTGGCGGCGCACCGGTATCTGTCTCACAGATACCCCCAGGCGCGCTGGTATTCAACGTAGAGGTGGTAGTCGTAATCGGCAAATCCGGCGGCGCGCAGGGCGGTTTTATGGCTGTTGCCTTCTCCGTCGTGGCTTTCCGCCTGCCAACCGCGCTTGTGGGCGCGGATGGTGTAGTGGGCACTGTCCAGGTGTTGGCGCAGAGCGGCATTGCGCGGGTCGTGCAGCGGGTAGGCACTGCGGATGGTGGTTTTGATATGGATCATGGTTTATGCCCCCAAACTGCGCCAGTAGCTGTCAAAGATGTGGTTCGAGAGCCAGTAGCCGAGCGGCAGGTTAATGGCGACGCCGATGGCAAAGGCGAAGCATGGTTTCAGGCCGACGGCAGCGAGGTCACGGAAGCGCGTGGTCAGGCCGATGCTGAGGAAGGTCAGGGTGAAGAACCAGCCGCGCAGGTCTTTCAGGGTCTTCAGGATTTCGGCGTTGTAGGCTTTGGCGGCGTCGCCGTTGAGGGCGGCGATGACCAGGGTGGTGAGGATGGAGGCGATGAAGAAGCCGAGGATGAATTTGGGGAAGCGTTGCCAGATTTCGCGGCGGTCAATGCGCTCGCTGCTGGCGGCTGTCTGTCTTTCCCACACGGTGACGGACAGGATGGCGACGAGGAAAGCCCAGATGCCGACGAACATGTCGCGCCCGACAACTTTCATCAGGGTGAAGGCTTCCGTGGCAGCGTCATGACCGACGGCTTCGGCAGCGGCGAATCCGGCAGCGTCGGCAAATTCCGAGGTGCCAATCCATGCGCCTGCTACGCCAGGATGCAGGCCGAGCCAACGGCTAGCGGCGGGCAGCAGGAAGATCATGACGACCGCCCAGACAATGACGAGCGAGATGGCCATGGAGACGTGTTCTTTCCGCGCACGGCAGGCACCGCCGATGGCGATTGCGCCGGATACGCCGCAGATGGAGCCGCCCGCGCCGAGGCAGGCAGCGAAGCGGCGGTCGAGGTGGAAAAGGCGGGTAGCAGCGAGATAAATGCTGGCGAAGGTGACGACGGAAACGATCAGCGCCTGGCCGATGGCGGCGGGGCCCGCGCGCAGGATGATGGTAAACGGCAGGGTTGCGCCCATCAGCACGATGCCGGTTTTCACGTAATACTCGGTGCGCAGCGCTTCATTGAACCAGGCGGGCAGGCGGGCGGCATTGCCGATGACGAGACCGATGAAAAGCGCGATCAAGGGGCCTTCCAGCTGTGCGCTTTTTGCGGCGCTGTGCGCACTCACGATAAGGACGGCGATGGCGAGCAAATACAGCACGGTGAAGCCCGCGAGGTAACGCTGCACAGGGTAGCCAAGACTGCGCGCGCCCGTGCCGAGGACGGCAGCGAGCAGCAGGTACAGCCCCAGCGCACCGGGGATTTTGCCGGGCAGTTGCGCGGCAAGGTCGGCGGGCGTCGTCCAGCCCTTCACGCCAAAGCTGAAATAAGCGGTGATGCCGCTGCCGCCCGCCAGGAACAGGGCGGTGGTGGCGATAACCAGGCCGAGGCCGATAACGATTGCCCAGCTATCTTCCTTTTTCAGCCAAACGGGCGGCGGGGTGCCGGGACGGGTATCGGTTTCTGCACGGGGCAGGGTCAACGTGTTGGTGGTCATAAATACCTCTCTCTATATATAAATGGAATCATCAGGCGGCGATATCGGATAACGCCTCGCCAAACCAAGCCAGCTGTTCGCGCAGGCGCACGACCTCGCCGATGACCATCAGCGCCGGACGTGGCGCATGGGCGGCAAGCGACGGCAAATCGCGCAACACGCCCGTTTTAACCGTCTGCGACGGCAAGGTGCCATTGCTGATAACCGCAACGGGGGTTGAAGCGGCGCGACCGTGACGGACAAGTTCGGCGCTGATTTCCGCCGCTTGCAGCGTGCCCATATAAATGACCAGCGTCTGCTGCGCCCGCGCCAGCGTCGCCCAGTCCATGCGCGCGCCAT
>CAURDG010000116.1:0-5497 GCA_963523555.1 uncultured Cardiobacterium sp. | reverse complement strand
GCGATGGGGAAGATGAAGGTGCCGCCGGTTTTGGCGATGTCGGCGATGAGCTGGGTTTCGACCGGGATGAAGCTGTTGTGCATGCCGGTGATGACCACGGGCGCGTAGAGGGCACCGAGGACAGCGCCACCGATGACGCCGGCGGTGTTGTACAGCCATTGCACGGCATCGGTGAAGGCGACACCGGCATCGCGGGTGAACGGGCCAACGACGGTGAAGGTGAGTAGTGCGGTGATGAAGATGGCGAGCAGCGGGGTCAGCAGCAGGTCAACGCTGGCGGGGATGATGCGGCGCAGGCTGGTTTCGAGTTTGGCGAGAATCCAGCTTGAGACGAGGATGGGCAGCACGGTGCCCTGGTAGCCGACGCGGGCGATGTCGTAGCCGAGGATGTTCCAGTATTGCAGGGTGCCTTCTTCGATGGCTTTGGCCAGTGCGTAGTTGTTGGTGAGGTCGGGGTGCACCATGATCATGCCGAGGACGGCGCCGAGGAAGGGGTTGCCGCCGAAGATGCGTGTCGCCGAGAAGGCGATGAGGATGGGCAGGAAGACGAAGGGGGCGTTGGCGAAGGTGTTGATCATTTCCGCCAGCCCCGCCCATTGCGGGTAGGCCTCAATCAGGGTTTTGCCTTTGATGATGAGGTCGTGCGCGGTCAATACGTTGTTCAGGCCCATCAGCAAACCGCCGGCGACGATGGCGGGGATGATGGGGACGAAGATGTCCGACAGGGTCTTGACGAAGCGTTGCAGCAGGTTGCCTTTGGCCGCGCCGAGGTCTTTGGCTTCTTGGGTGCTGACTTGTTTGACGCCGGTGATGTCGAGCAGTTCGGCGGTGACTTTGTTCACAGTGCCGGTGCCGAGGATGATCTGGAATTGTCCGGCAGTGAGGAAGTTACCTTTGGCAAGCGGGATAGCGTTAATAGCGGCTTTGTCGATTTTGTTTTCGTCTTTGAGCACCATGCGCAGGCGGGTGGCGCAGTGCGTCGCGGCGGCGATGTTCTCTTTGCCACCGACGGCCGCGATGATGGCTTCAGCGGTCTGGCGGTATTCATTCATGGCAGTTTCCTTTAAAGGTTTGCAGGTTGGCGCGGTCAGGCATGCTGTTGATGGCGCCGCGTTGCAGGGTGGTGATGGCGCCGACTTTGGCGGCGTGATCGAGCAGGGCATGGATGTGGGCATCGCTCAGGTCGTCACGCACGTTCAGGCCGAGGTGCGCGATTTCGGCGAGCAGGCCGCCGATGAAGGCGTCGCCCGCGCCGGTCGCGTCCACGGCGCTAACCCGGTAGGCGTTTGTCCGGCCACGTTCGCCGTGCTGGTCGTAGATGGCCGCGCCGTTCGCGCCGCAGGTATAGACGATGTATTTGACGTGTCCCTGGAAGAGCTGCGGGATGCCGCGCGCGGGGTCGCTTTCGCCGGTGACGAAGGCGAGTTCGTCGTCGGAGATTTTGATGATGTCGGCCAGCGGCAGAAATTCATGCACGGCGGCGTAGAGGTCAGCGGGGTCTTTCCACAGCGGCAGGCGCAGGTTGATGTCGAAGGAAATGGCGGCACCGGCGGCGCGGAATTTGTCGATGGCGGCACGGTGCGCTTCGCGCATCGGGCAGGGAATCAGCGACACCGAGCAGTAATGAAGGATGTCGCCCGCTTGCGGGGTGATGGCGGCGAGGTTTTCCGGCGCGTAGAGCATGTCCGCCGAGGGGTCGCGGTAGAAGGCAAATTCGCGCTCGCCGTCGTCGTGCAGGGTGACGAAGGCCAGCGCGGTTTTGGCTTCGCGTGTGCGTTGCAGGTAGCGGGTGTCCACCCCGGCGGCAGCAGCGGTGGCAGCGATTTGCGCGCCGAAGGCATCATCGCCGACCTGGCTCAGGATGTAACTGGTGCCGCCGAGTTTGGCGTAAGCGGCAGCGACGTTGAGCGGCGCACCACCGACGGCGGGGGTGTAGTGCATGTCGGCGTCGGGTTTGCCGCTGCGGCTGGGAACGAAGTCGATAAGGGCCTCACCGATGGCATAAAGCGCCATGTTTCCTCCTGTGGCTGGTTGTGGTTTGCCGTTAATGGTAGCGGCTGGGCCAGGGATTGACAATTGGTAAGAAGCGGCGGTTTTGCAGGCGTTTTTAGGGACTTAGGTGATGCCGAGTTCACTGTGACTGCCAAGGCGTATCAGGGTTACGTTTTCTGCTTCCAGGCGGTAGAGCAAGATAAGGTCGGGCTTGATGTGGCAGTCCCTTATGCCTTTGAGATTGCCCGTCAAGGCGTGATCCCGATATTTTGTGGGCAGTGTTAGGCCGCTGGACAGGCAATGCAGGACTTCTGCCCAGGCAGGGGTCAGTAATTCCAGGTATTGTTTTTTGGCGTCCCGCTTGAATTGGCCGGTCAGCTCAATGTTCTTCATGCAGTTCTGCCATGAAGTCGTCGAAGCTGGCGTAGCGGGTTACCTTGCCATCGCGCGCATCCTGCACGGCTTGCATGGTGATGGGGTTTTTTTCGTAATCGGCGCTGTGGTCCTGGTCATCCAGCGCAAGCGGTACGTTGTCGGTTTCCGCAATTTGGGTCAGAAACAGGCGCACGGCCTGGGTCGGGGTCAGGCCAAAGCGCTCGATGACGGCAAAGGCGCGCTTCTTCAGGTCATCGTCCAAGGGGATGTGAAAGGTTGTGGTATTCATGTGTGCTCCGTGGTGGTAGTGGGATGTCATGGTAGGAGCGATATGAGATGCAGACAAGCCTCTTTACAGCAACGGGCTCACCAATCTTGCGCAGCGTTCGATGAAGCGTTGCAGGCGGCGGCGCTGTTCCCATTTTTTCAGCTCGACCGCTTCGCTCTGTTCAAGGTAGCCGTCGAGCAAGGTGCGGATGGCGGCGACGGTGTCCGGTGTATAGACAGCGAGGCTGACTTCAAGGTTGAGGTAGAAGCTGCGCATGTCCATGTTGACCGTGCCGAAAAGGGCGAAGCGGTTATCGATGACCACGGCTTTGGTGTGCAAAAGGCCTGCGTCGAAGGTTTTCAGGCACACGCCGGCATCCAGCAGCGGGCGATAGTAGGCGCGGCTGGCGTAGCGCACCAGTCGCGAATCGACACGGCGCGGCACAATCAGCGTCACTTCCACGCCACGCCGGGCGGCGATAATCAGCGTGTTCAGCAGGGTTTCATCCGGCACGAAATACGGCGTGCTGATGATGACGCTTTCCTGCGCGATGTTCAGCGCGTTGACCAGCACGTCGTACACCAGCGCGGTATCGCCGCCCGGATGTGAGGGGATGACTTGCAGCAGGGCGCCGCCGGTCGCGCGCGGCAGGGTCGCACGGTCAGGCATTTCGTCGGCGTAGCGGTTCAGGCGTTCGAGGGTGGCGCTGAGGTTGTGTTCGTTCTCAACCGCCCAGTCGCCGTAGAACACGGCCGCCAGTTCCTGCGCCACCGCGCCTTCGCAGCGCAGGACGGCATCGACCCATTCGCCCACGCCCGCATCCTGCTTGAAAAGGCGCGGGTCAACGAGGTTGTAACTGCCGGTGTAGGCGATGCGGTAGTCCACGACGAGGATTTTGCGGTGGTTGCGCAAGTCGCCGCGTACCCACGGCGCATGCCACAGGCTGAAAGGCAGGGCTTCAGTGAGTTCGACCCCGGCTGCGCGCAGTTTGCCCGGCCAGGCCGAGCGCCAGAAGCCTTGACTGCCGAGTGCGTCGGCGAGCAGCTGGCAGCGCACACCGCGCCCTGCCGCCCGTATCAGCGCTTCTAGCACGGCATCCACGCGGCCACTACCTGCGACGATGTAAAACTCCAGCAGGCAGCAGTGTTGCGCGGCGTCAATATCGGCGGTGAAAGCTTGCAGGATGGCGTCGGTGTCAGCGAGCAGACGGGTGTCGTTGCCGCCGGTCGCGACGTAGCCCGCTTCCACCTGCACCAAGCGGGCAATCTGGCGGAAGCGCGTTTCGCACAGCGGCACGGCTTGCGGTGGCAGAAAACGGTCAGCAAAGGCATCGTGAAAGGCGTGCAATTCCGCCTGCCGCTTGGCGCGCGCCCGCCCCAGTTTCGGCTCGCCGATCAACAGGTATAACAGAAGGCCGAAATAGGGGAAGGCAAAAAGCACCGCCAGCCACGCTAGCGCGGCGCTACTGGAACGGCGCGCGTAAATAACGCGCAGGGCGATGGAAATCGTCAGCATAAAGTGGCAGAGGAAAAAGAGTTCGAGCCAGTGCATAGGCGCCTCGCGGTGGAAAAGAGGCGGCAAGTATAGCCGCTATAATGGCCGCATCCCCCCAGTCTCACCGACTATGCGCATCCTCAGCTACAACATCCAGGCCGCCATCAATGCCCGCAGCTACCTCAGCTACACCTACCAATGGCACCGCCAGTTCCTGCCCGGTCCGGCCAAGCGCAAGACCCTGGCCCGCATCGCCGCCTACATCCGCGATTTCGACCTCGTCTGCCTGCAAGAAATCGACCTCGGCGGCCTGCGCAACGGCTTCAAGAACCATGTCGAACAGCTGCGCGAGCTGACCGGCTTCCACTACCACCTCGCGCAAGTGAACCGCCGCCTTGGCAAACTCTCGCTACATGGCAACCTGATTCTCAGCAAGCGACCACTACGCGAAGTGCTGAATGTGCCGCTGCCCTCGCGCATCCCCGGACGCGGCGTGCTGGCGGCGGCGGTCGCCTGCGACGACGGCGAACTTGTCGTTGCCAACGTCCACCTCAGCCTCGGCGCGCTTGACCAGCACAAACAACTGCGCTTTATCAGGAACCGCCTCAGCGCCTATCCGGATGTGCTGATCACGGGGGATTTCAACTGCACCCCGGACGCGCCGCAACTGCAAATCCTCACCCGCCACGGCTACCGCCGCCTCGGTGATGACGCCCCGACCTTCCCCAGCTGGAAACCGCACAAAGCGCTGGATCACGCCCTGCTCAAAGGCGCCTTTGCCGGCGATTGCCGGGTCAGCCATCATGCAGACAGCGACCATCTGCCACTTTTGGTGGAAATCACATGAATCCTTGTCATCCAACGACCAAAAATCCTCCCATGAAAACACTCACCCTTGCCTTCCTTTCCGCCTTTGCGTCCTCGCACAGCCATGCCACCCACCTGTGGCTGCACGATGGCGAACAACTGATCCGTGCCGAAATAGCCGCTGATGACCAAAGCCGCGCGCGTGGCCTGATGTATCGTCCCTGGCTTGCCCCAGGAACAGGGATGCTCTTTCTCTTCGACCCGCCCCAACCCGTCACCTTCTGGATGAAAAACACCCTCATCCCGCTGGATATCCGTTACTACGACAAGGCAGGCAACCTTACCGCTTACCATCTTGCCACGCCCTGCCTGTACGAACCCTGCGCGCACTATCCAGGGCGGGGTAACGTCGCCTACGTCCTTGAGACCCGCGCCCGTTACCGCTTTATCCCGCCTAAACAACCATTGCGCCTTGCGGCCATCCCATAAAAAAACTGCAGCCCCAGCCACCATGTACAAACTCATCGAAAGCGCCGACTACGACACCCTCTTTGCCGCCTA
>CAURDG010000115.1:0-5504 GCA_963523555.1 uncultured Cardiobacterium sp. | reverse complement strand
GACACCTCCGGCTCCATGCGCGGCGAGCCGATTGAAGCCGTCAACACCGGGCTGCATGCCCTGCTCGCCTCACTGCGGCAGAATCCCTACGCACTGGAAAGTGTGTATCTCACTATCACGACTTTCGATTCGCAGATTAAAGATGTATTGCCGCTGACCCCACTTGAACAAGTTGTGCTGCCGGAAATTGTCTGCCCGGAGAGTGGCGCAACTTTCCTCGGCGCCGCGCTGGAACACATCGCTCACGCCGTCAGGCGCGACCGCATCATGACCAGCGGCGAGCAGAAAGGCGACTGGCGCCCCATCCTCATCATCCTCACCGATGGCAAACCGACGGACCTGCTTGCATACAGCGAGGCTATTCCTGTTATCCAGTCGCTTGGCTTTGGCAATATTGTCGCTTGCGCCGCCGGGCCGAAGGCGGACGCCTCCTATCTGAAACGGCTCACCGATACTGTCGCCTCGCTCGACACCATGGACGCCAGCGCGTTTGCCAAATTCTTTCAATGGGTATCAGCGGCGGTCGCCAGCAGCAGTGTCAGCGTTGGTGCACCAAGTGCGGGGAACGATCTGCCCCCCCCACCGCCGGAGATTAATATCGTGCTATAGGCATCAAACGGGCTTCACGCCCGTTTTTTATATCCGGCTCCGGCGGAAAACTGTGTGTGGCCGCAGTAGAATAACGCCCCCACCAACAGCATATGGAAGATACAACATGCTCTGGCTTACCCAGCTCTTCACCCAGACCGAAAGCGTCGCCTATACCGCCATCATCTACGCCCTGGTCATTTTCAGCGGCGCGGCGCTTGGCCGTCTGCGCATCTTTGGTATCACCTTTGGCGTCACCATCGTTCTTTTCACCGGCATCATCATCTCCTACCTCGGCTTCACGGTGAATGAGCATACTGCCCACTTCATCCGCGAATTCGGCCTCATCCTTTTTGTTTATACCATCGGCCTGCAAGTTGGTCCCGGTTTCTTCGCCTCCTTCCAGAAAGAGGGGCTGAAACTGAATCTCTTGATGCTCATCGTTGTCATCGCCGACATCCTTATCGTGCTTGCCTACTACTTCGCGGGTAGCGCCCCCCTGCACGAACTCATCGGCGTGATGCAGGGCGCCGTCACCAATACTCCTGGGCTCGGTGCCGCGCAGCAAACACTGACCAACCTCGTCGGCGACGGTAAACAGGCGGTGCAAATGGCCGCCGGTTACGCCGCTGCCTACCCAGGCGGGGTGATGGGGCTGATTGCCGCCATGTTCATCATCAAGTACGCCTTCGGCATTAACGTGCTGGCGGAAAAACGTCTCACCCTGCGCCGTCTGCGCGCTGGCACGTCCATCGTCACCCGTATCGCCCTGCAAGTGAGTAACCCGATGCTGGAGAACCAGACGATTGGCGATATCCGTCGCACCATGCCGTTCAGCTTCGCCATCTCGCGCATCAGCCGCGACGGCAATATCGAGCTGGCTGACGAGCAGACGCGGGTACGCGTTGACGATATTCTCCTCATCATCGCCCGCGATGACGAAGTGGATCGCCTCATCACCCTTATCGGCAGCCCGACCAGCAGCAGCATCTTCAGCGACTCTCCTAAATCAGCCTCACCTGCCTACATCACCTCAATGCGCATCAACGTCACGCAAAGCGGCGTGTGCAACAAGAAACTCTCCTCGCTCAATATCCACGAGCGCTACGGCGTGAATATCAGCCGCGTCATGCGCGCCGGTATCGAATTTATCCCTGACCGCAACACCCGCCTGCAATTCGGCGACTCCATTACTGTTATCGGCGATGAAGCACATATCAAAGCCGCCGTTGCTGCCTTCGGCAATTCCAAGCGTGACCTGCAAATCCCGCATATCGCTGAACTCTTCCTCGGCATCACCCTCGGCATCCTCATCGGCGCCATTCCCATCCCGATTCCGGGTGTACCGGTGCCGGTCAAGCTCGGCCTCGCCGGTGGTCCGCTGGTCGTTGCCATCCTCATCAGCCGCTATGGCGGGCGCTTCTCCGTCACTCACTATGTCTCGCAAAGCGCCAACCTGATGGTGCGTGAACTCGGCCTTGCCCTCTTCCTCGCCAGCGTTGGCCTCAGCGTCGGTCCGGCTTTCTTCTCCGCCCTCAAAGACGGCGATGGCCTCTACTGGATGGGGCTCGGTATCGTCATCACCTGCGTACCACTATTAATAGCAGGGGTTACCGCGCGTTTGTGGGGCAAGCTGACCTTCCCGGAAATCTGCGGCCTGCTCACCGGTTCGCACACCGGCGCACCGGTACTACCCTTTGCCTGCGAGATTTCGCAGTCGGATGAAGCCGCGTTGAAATACGCCGCCGTGTACCCGCTCACCACCTTCATGCGCATCATGGTTGGGCAGGTGCTGATTGTGCTGCTCTTCCGTACAGCGGCCTAACGCACATTTGCGCGCAACAAAAAGCCCCTCATCCGCAAGATGAGGGGCTTTTTGCGTTCCAAAGAGATCAAGCAGCTCAACAACGTGCTTTGTGCTGTTCCAGGAGGGCCAGCGTCTTTTCTTTCAGCGTTTCGGCATCGGTTTCCGGCGGTAGCGGCGCGCCGATGAGGACGTCAATGCGCGCGAACCATTTGCGCGGCCCGCCTTTCATCAGCCCGCCCGCGTGCGAGAAGAGGCTGCCCCAGAGATTATCGATGGCAACGGGGATGACCGGCACCGAATCGCGTTCCAGCATTTTTTCGATGCCGCGCCGGTACACGCCGATTTCGCCATCGCGGGTCAGTTCGCCTTCGGGGAAGATGGCGACGATGTCGCCGTCGGCGAGCGCCGTGTGCACGTCTTCAAAGGATTGGCGGAAGAGCGCGGCGTCTTCGCTGCGCCCAGCAATGGGGATGGCACGCGCGCTTTTGAAGATGTAGCGCAACACGGGGATGCGGAAGATTTTGTAGTACATGATGAAGCGCAGCGGGCGACGGATGGCGACCATGAGGATGAGCGCATCCATGTAGGAGATGTGGTTGCAGGCGATGATGGCCGCGCCGCTGCGCGGGATGTTGTCGCGGCCACGTACGCGCAGGCGGTAGCAGCAAGCGACGATGAGGATGACGAGGCAGCGCATGATGAATTCCGGGACGACGGTGAAGATGTAGAGCGAGATGGCGAGGTGCACGCCGAGCAGGAGTGCGATGAGCGCTTGCAGCGACCAGCCGAAGACGCTGAGGATAATGATGGAGAGGACGCTCACCAGCACGAGGAAGAGGGCGTTCAAGATGTTGTTCGCCGCGATCATCTGCGATTTGTGGCCGCTTTCGGCACGGTGCTGGATGATGGCATAGAGCGGCACGGCGTAGATACCACCGCCGAAGGCAATGGCGAAGAAGGAAAGCGTGGTGTGCAGGAAGCGCGGATCGTGCAGGAAGGTGCGGAAGGTGTGCAGCTCACTGAGGGCGGGGTTGGCGCTGATGGTGATAACACCCGCCATGCCGGCGGCGAGGATGAAGGCACCAACGGGGACAAGCCCTGCCTCAATCCGCCCGCGCGCAAGGAAGTTGCTGAGGAGCGAGCCGATACCGATGCCGACGGAGAACAGCACCAGCAGGTAGGTAGTGACTTCCGGGCCGCTGTTCAGCACTTCTTTGGCGTACTGCGGGATTTGCGTCAAAAGCGCGCCGCCGAGCAGCCAGAACCAGGAGATGGCGAGGATGCACTGGTAGATGGTTTTCTGGCGGTAGGTGTAGGCGAGCAGGGCTTTGGTCTGCTGCCAGGGATGGAACGGTGGCAGGGCGCTGCGGTCGGTTGAGCCCTGGGCAGCGGGGATGAGGTAGGCGCTGATAAGCCCGATGGTGACGGCGGCAACCATCGCCGTGTACAGCAGCGGATACAGCGATTCGCTCGCGACCAGCGAGGCGCCCGCCAGGGTGCCGCCGAGAATGGCGAGGAAGGTCCCCGCTTCGACGAGACCGTTACCCAGCATCAGCTCTTCTTCGCGCAGCCGTTCCGGCAGGATGCCGTATTTCACCGGGCCGAAGAAGGTCGATTGCAGGCCAAGCAGGCAGAGCACGGCGACCATCAGCGGGATGAGGTCGAAGACGAAGGCGACGATGCCGACGGCCATGATGAACACTTCCAGCCATTTGATACGCACGATGAGAAAGCGCTTCTCGAAGCGGTCAGCCAGCAGGCCGGACCAGGCGGAGAAAAGGAACATCGGGAAGATGAAGAGCGCCATGCTCAGGTTGGTGTAGAAGCTGAGGGTTTTGCTGTCGCTGAGGCGCAGGGTGAGGTACACCAAGAGCGCATTTTTGTAGAGATTGTCGGTGAAAGCGCCGCCAAACTGGGTGATGAAGAACGGCAAAAAGCGTCGGGAGAAGAGGAGCATGGGGTTCCTTTATGGCTGGGGAAAGGCGCGGTTAACTCGCTTGGGTATAGGTTCTACATATCTCGCGGCTAAAAAGAATTCTTTAAAGAACTATGGAGAATCCCTTCCCCACGGGAGAAGGGGTTCTCCTTGTCCTGCGTGCAGGCGGTGGAATCAGCAGCTGTAATAGAGTTCAAATTCGAGCGGGTGCACTTGCAGGCGCATTTTTTCGACTTCCTGACGTTTGAGTTCGATGTAGCCGCGCAGCAGGTCGTCGTTAAAGACGTCGCCCTGTTTGAGGAAGGCGTTGTCCGCTTCGAGCGCGTCCAACGCTTCTTCCAGCGAGAAGGCGACTTGCGGGATGTTGTCCGCTTCTTCCGGCGGCAGGTCGTAGAGGTCTTTGTCCATCGCCTCGCCAGGGTGCAGTTTGTTTTTGATGCCGTCAAGGCCCGCCATCAGCAGCGCGGCGAAGGCGAGATAGGGGTTCGCGGTGGAATCCGGGAAGCGGATTTCGATGCGCCGCGCTTTCGGGTTGGTGATGTAGGGGATGCGGATGGAAGCCGAGCGGTTGCGCGCGGAATAGGCGAGCATGATCGGCGCTTCAAAGTGCGGCACGAGGCGTTTGTAGCTGTTGGTGGAGGGGTTGGTAAAGGCGTTTAGGGCGCGCGCATGCTTGATGACGCCGCCGATGAAGTAGAGCGCCATGTCGGTGAGGCCACCGTAGCCATCGCCGCTGAAGAGATTTTTGCCGTCTTTGCCGAGCGAGATGTGGACGTGCATGCCGGAGCCGTTGTCGCCCACCAGCGGTTTGGGCATGAAGGTCGCGGTTTTGCCCGCCGCGTGGGCGACGTTGTGGATGATGTATTTGAGCTGCTGGACTTCGTCGGCCTTGCGCACGAGGGTGTTGTAGCGCACGCCGATTTCGCATTGGCCGGTGGCAACTTCGTGGTGCTGCACTTCCACGCCCTGACCGACGCGGGTCAGCAGTTCGCACATCTCTGCGCGCAGGTCGTGCAGGGAATCCACCGGGGCAACGGGGAAGTAGCCACCCTTGACGTTGGGACGGTGGCCGCTGTTGCCGCTGTCGATGTCGGCGGCGCTGTTCCAGATGCCTTCTTCGCTGATGATTTCAAACATGACTTTGTGCATGCTGGTCTGGTATTTCATTTCGTC
>CAURDG010000114.1:0-5519 GCA_963523555.1 uncultured Cardiobacterium sp. | reverse complement strand
CCCATGCCCATCCACAACACCCTTGTCTTTGACATCGAAACCGTCGCCGATACCGCCGCCTACCGCCTGCTGCACAACCTCCCCGCCGAACAGAGCGATGCCGATACCTACCGCCTCATGGCTGGCGAGCGTCTTGCTGAAAGCGGCAGCACCTTCATGCGCCATCATCTGCACAAAATCGTCGCCATTTCCGTTGTCCTTAAAAACGCCAGCGGCCTGAAAGTGTGGTCGCTTGGCGAAGAAAGCAGCAGCGAATACGAAATCGTGCAGCGCTTCTTCCAGGGCATCGAAAAATTCGCACCAACGCTCGTGAGCTGGAACGGTAGCGGCTTCGACCTACCCGTGCTGCACTACCGCGCCCTTTTCCACGGCATCCCCGCCGCGCGTTACTTTGAAAATGGCGACAACGACAACAGCTACAAATACAACAACTACCTGAACCGCTACCAGTGGCGGCACCTGGACCTCATGGACGTGCTCTCCGGCTACCAGGCGCGCAGCAGCGCCAGCCTGAACGACGTCGCCAAACTCTGCGGCTTCCCCGGCAAACTCGACATGGATGGCGCCGCCGTGCAAGATCGCTACGCAAGCGGCGACATCAAAGGCATCCGCGACTACTGCGAAACCGACGTGCTCAATACTTATCTCATCTACCTGCGCTTCGAGCTCATCCGTGGCAACCTCACTCAGGATAGCTACCAGCAGCACCTCGAAGAAGTCGAAACCTTCCTCGAAGAACAAGACGGCATGCACTGGCAGGCCTTCCTGCAAACCTGGGCGGAACGCGGCGCATGACCCGGGAAAACAGCATCTACCGCGTGCAATTCAAAACCGAGCGGCACTACTACGACCTCTACGTCCGCCACGTCTTCCCGGCGGACATGGCAGGCTTCATCTGCCTCGAAGACTTCCTCTTCCACGAAGAAAGCGGCGTCCTCATCGACCCGCGCGTGGAAAGACTTGCCGCCGAATTCGGCAACGTCAAAACCGCGTTCATCCCCTACCACCAAATCATCCGCATCGACCAGGTCGAACGCTGCGGCGAAAGCCGTATCCGCCATAGCGAAGACGGCGGCGGCAACCCGAAAATCCAGCCTTTCCCGCCCCCGCGCTAAACGAGAAAACCATGCCTGCCCAGACCCTCACCGCTGGCGCCAATGCCCCCATCCGCGATTCAGCCCGCCTCACCCTCCGCATCGACAGCAGCGAACCGATCGATTGCGCTGCCTACCGCCTTGCCGCCGATGGCCGCGTGCGCGGCGACCACGACATGATCTTCTACAACCAGCCGCGCAGCGACGACGGCAGCATCGTCTGCCACGCCGGCGAGCGCCGTAGCGAATACCACCTCGACCTCACCCGTCAGCCGGCGGACATCGAGCGCATCGCCATCGTCTTCAGCGGCACTGCGCCACTCTCCCGCTTCAGCCACCTCAGCCTCGACATCAGCGAAAACGGCACACCTACCCTGCATTGCCCGGTCGAACACCTCGGCGAGCGGCAAGAAACCGCGCTCATCCTCGGCGAATGCTACCGTCGCGACGGCGCCTGGAAATTCCGCTTCATCGCACAAGGCTTTGTCGGCGGCCTCAAACCGCTGTCTGAACACTATGGCGTGGAGATTGCCGACGATGACGAAGAAGCGGCGGAGACGCCTGCCGTCAATCCGCTGCACAACGCTGCCTGGCAAGAAGAAAACAGCCTCGCCAATGCCGCCCAACACCAGCTGCTGGCCGACTGGTTCGCGCGCAAACAAATCCGCGCCCGCTTCAACCACGCTGCCGTCGATATGCGCGGCTACTACGACGAAGCAGCCACCCTCCTCGGCAGCGAACACGTCCTGCTCAACAACCTGCTCAACCAAATCAACTGGGCCTACCGCCACCGACACGACGGCTTGCGTCTTGATCTCAAACCCTACGCCGCAGCGGAGAGCAAACGCCTGCTTGTCATCGTGCGCGAACTCTACGACGCGACCCTGATTGCCCGCTATCACTACGACAAAGCCAAACACAGCCTGCACATCCAGCTACAAAACGCCCAGCCCGTGCGCCAATTCCTCGGTGGTGGCTGGCTGGAATGGTATGCCCTCGGCAGCCTGCTGAGTGAGGCGGCCAAACGCGGCGCGGACTACCGTTTCTCCTGCGCGCGCGGCGTCCACATCGAATTTGCGAACGGCGACAAACACGAACTCGACGTTGCCTACCTGCCGCTAGACAAACCCCCACTCATCATCGAATGCAAAAGCGGCGAATACCGGCGCGACCTCGATAAATACCTCAACCTGCGTAAACGTCTCGATTTACCACCAAGCCACTACCTCATCCTCGCGACCGACCTCAGCCATGCCCAGGCGAACTCACTGAGCGCGATGTACCAGCTTACCTTCGTTACTCCGGACAGGCTGCTGCCGCACTGTTTGCCATTGCTGTAATCGCCGCAGTTACAGAACAGACAAAACGAGGCTCGCCTTGTAGGGAAATCAGGATTTATCCCGCTTGGCGGGCCCAGTATTTACGCCGCTTGGCGAGCCCAGTATTTACGCCGCTTGGCGGGCCCAGTATTGACGCCGCTTGGCGAGCCCAGTATTGATGCCGCTTGGCGGGCCCAGTATTGACGCCGCTTGGCGGACTCAGTGTTTACGCCGTTTGACGGAGCCAGTATTGACGCCGCTTGGCGGGCCCAGTACACGCCGTTTGACGGAGCCAGTATTGACGCCGCTTGGCGGGCCCAGTACACGCCGCTTGGCGAGGCCAGTGTTGATGCCGCTTGGCGGGCCCAGTATTTACGCCGCTTGGCGAGGCCAGTGTTGATGCCGCTTGGCGGGCCCAGTACACGCCGCTTGGCGGACCCAGTACACGCCGCTTGGCGGGCCCAGTACACGCCGCTTGACGGGAAGCCAGGTTTTATCCCGCTTGGCAGTAGTTATTAGATGTGGGAAAGGATGAGGCGGCGCACGGGTGCAGGCAAGCCTTTATCAAGCGCGGCTTCCTGCGGCAGCCAGTCGGCCGGATTAGCGGGGTGTCCGATTTGCACGGCAAGCGGGGTGATATGCAGGATGTAGTGGGTGAAGGTGTGGGTGATGACGGGCAGGAGGCGTTGCGTGATGATGCTGCCGAGCCGGCGGGCGGCGTGCAGGGCGGCGTCTGTGTCATCGTATTCGGGTAATGACCACAGGCTGCGCCAGATGCCGCTATCGGGACGGCGGTAGAGGTGGACGCTATCGCCGCAGTGGGCGAGCAGCATCACGGTCGTTTTTTCCGGCTTGGTTTTAGGACGGCGTTTTTCCGGCAGTGCTGCGGTAGCGTCGTGGGCAAGGGCGTAGCAATCGGCGGCGACGGGACAGGCGCCACACTGCGGACGGCTGCGTGTGCAAATAGCGCTGCCAAGGTCCATCAGGCCTTGGGTGTAGCGACGCAGAGTGGCAGCGTCGTCCGGCAGGCGGGCTTCAGCTGCCACCCACAATGCCTGCTGTGTAGCAGGGCGGTCAGGCGCGCCGTAAATGCCGGCGTGACGGGCGAGAATGCGTTTGACGTTGCCATCGAGGATGGCCTCTTTGTGTCCGTAAGCGAAGACGGCAATGGCGGCAGCGGTACTGCGCCCGACACCGCGCAGGGTTTCGAGGGCAGCGCGGTCGGTGGGGAAACGCCCGCCGAAGCTATCCATCACTTGCTGCGCGGCCTGATGCAAGTTGCGCGCGCGGCTGTAATAGCCGAGTCCCGACCAGCAGGCGAGAACATCATCGGCGGATGCGGCAGCAAGCGCGGCGACATCGGGGAAGTGGGCAAGGAAACGCGGATAGTAGTCGAGTACGGTCGCCACCTGCGTTTGTTGCAGCATGATTTCCGAGAGCCAGACGCGGTAGGGATCGTCACATTGCCACGGCAGATGGTGGCGGCCGTGGTCTATTTGCCAGGCGGCAATACGAGTGGCGAAGGAGGGGAGGGGGCAGGCGCCAGGCAAGAAGGGAAGGGTGGATTGGGTCATTGCATGGGGCAGGATGTTGTTCAGGATACTGCTGCTTGGAAAATCCCGTGTTTATACCGCTTGGCGGCCGCCTGCACCGACCAGCAGTGCAGCCATTGCCGCATCTTCCAATCCGCCATAGCAGAGCATCAGCAGGATGAAACCTGTTGGGAAATCTTCCAATGTTAATCCCTGGCTATGCAGGATAAGGAGTGGCGGCAGCAGGCGGATCAGTGTGCCTATCAACACGATACCGCCCATGATGCGCAGGCGTTCGGCGCGGTTGAAGCCGCGCGCATGATTTTTGTAGAAGATATAGCTGGCAAGGTAGGCGGCACAGTAAAGGATGAGTTCATCGGGGATAGGCGGCAGTGACAGAAAGCGTTGCAACAGCCGCAAGATGCCGGCACCGGCAAGATAAATGGTCAGCATGGTGCCGAAAAATTGCCCTAGTGGTAATGGTGGGTCGTCGTCATCGGCGGGAAGCCCCCTGCTCCAGTACGAAAGTTTGCGCAGCAAAAGGTGCAGCAACAACGCACAAAGCAGGGCAGCAATGCCTGTAACCATGAAGATTATGGTTAGGGACTGCCATAACGGGATTTGGGCGAGATAGGGTTCGAGTGTGGCAATGTGTGGCTTTTTGGCGGCATAGACGATGGCTGGAGGTGTGTCAAAGGTGCGCTTGCTGTCAGGAAGCGGTTTGCGGTGGCTCTTCAGACTGTATTCCTGACCTCCTGCCTGGTAGTAGAAGAGGATCTGGTAGAGAGGTTCGTCACCGCGCTTTTCCGGTTCGAAGGACAGTAATACTTTCCGTGTGGGCCTGGTTTCCACCATATCGCTCATGATGGTGTGATGTTTCCACCGCAAGGTGAGTTCGTCCCGGAGGGGAATCCAGGTCAGGACAAGAAACGGTACACCGATGAGTAGTAGCCAGTAGGTGCGGCGACTCATGCTGGAGGAGTGCGGCGTTGGCGTCGTCGCTTCCGCCAGAAGGGGACGGCGATAGCGATAGGCACGATAGCGAGGGTAATGAGGATGGTGCCGAAGACAACGGTGCCGTTTAAGCCGCTATCGCTGTTGGTGATGTAGAGGCTGCGCAGCAGGCGAGAGTCGCCGCGTGTCGTAGCGGGAGGGCTGATGAGGGCATAGTGCTGCCTCGGCCAGAAGTTGCTGCGGCTTTGCCAAAGGACGATGGTGAAACCGTCAATGGAGCGGGTTTCCTGCTGCTGCCAGGCGGCGCCAAGCGTGGTGCTGATGTCGGCGTAGAGGGCAGTATCGTCTGCCAGGCTGTGGAAAGTTTGCCCGCAGTGTTTGCGTTTGCTGTCATCACCATGCGCGGTGATGTCACTCACGGCATTAGCGGCGCGGTCATAGTGCTGACGGGTGTTATCGTCGCGGATGCGGTTTTTTTCGCTGTTAAGTGGCAGATAGGCGCAGAGATCCGCTGTTTTTGCCGCTTGCGGCGGTGTGCAGGCGGTAAGGCTGAAGGCGAGCAGGAGAAGGGCGAGATATTTACGCATGGTTCAGAGGTGGTGGCGACGCCAGATTTTCGG
>CAURDG010000113.1:0-5544 GCA_963523555.1 uncultured Cardiobacterium sp. | reverse complement strand
AAACATCTTAGCTATATCCCATTTTGCGGCGAGCCCAGTGTTTATCCCGCTTGGCGGGCAATCAAGAATCCAGATTTCATCCCGCTTGGTACGCGTCCAGGCCGGAAAACCGCAGGCAAGACACTCGCCAGCCTCTGACGTATGTACGACAAAGCGCCGTATGTGTCGCAAACGACGGAAAAATGGGCTTCATCATCGGCAGTCCTGCCTTGGCAGGCCAGCTGGCATAAGGCCTCATATAACATCAAGCCAACCATACCTGCACCGTCGCCCTCACGCCCAAAGGCGATTAACAGGAGCAGACAAGGGAAGAGGGTCGCGCCGCCACGTTTGACAGCGAACCCGATAGCAGCGCCTTCAAACGCTTTGCCGTATGGTTCTGCTCACTGCTGCCGGTTGAGTGGCTGCTGTGCGTAGAAGGTGCTCAGAATCCGTGCCTGCCTGGGCTGCAAATGCCGGACTTCCGTGTTTATAGCGGCGAGCATTGCAGCCTCGCCTTGCTATCCTTAACATGCGCGGAATCTGTCCAAACTGTCATCAGGAGCCATCCATGCGCCGCCTTTTTCTCGCGCTTTGCGCTCTTACCCTCATCGGACTCATCGTGTTTTATCCGCAGCTGCGGATGATGGTAGGTGAGGCAATTGAAGCGCATGAGCGCCCGCCCCAATTCGTCAATCATTTGCCGAAGCACGGCTGGGGCAAGATACTCAATCCTTCAGGCGCCTTGCCCGATAAGGGCTTTTATGTGTGGCTTATCAATACGGCCAATCCGGGCGCTGCGGTTCGTCATGATGTGTCGTTCATCGGGCTTGATGATGACTTTCCCACCGCCGGGATGAAGCGGGCTATCCTGGCCAGCGGGGTGGCGTTTTATTGGGTCGCCCGTCTTTCTGTTCCCGAAGGCGGTCTTTACCGTATAGTCTTGAAAACTTCTACCAAAGCAGGCAAGCCTGACGATTTACGCTTTTTTATTGACGGGCGTGAATGGTCGCCGGACGAGAACGGCCATTTAATCAAGCAGCTGGATGCAGGCGAGCATCGTCTGGAAGTGGAATATCTGGCGGGCCTGGGCTGGCAGACTTTTACCGCGCGCTTCGCCCCCACCGCAGATGCGGAAGGCATTGCCGCCATCCGCCGCACGATCGATGCGCAACGGCTACCCGCCGATACTGTCGTCTTTGTCGCCAATGTTTACCGGGGTTCCTGGAACGAAAACGAGTTGGAGATCCTCGCGCCTCCCGGAAAGACGCCCTATATTGCCGTGCTGGATAGCCGCGAAGCCGTCCACTGGCGGATACGCGGCCGCGCGCCGCAGCTGGTGCTGTTCAACCACGCCGCTGAGGGCAGTACGGTGGCCAGCGAAGGCGAGACGACAACCGTTGCCTGGCACGGCGAATTGCCCAAAACCATCCGCTGGCAGCCTTATTGCTATTGCCAGAACGACGAGGCGGGCTATCACCTCGTGTGTCCGGACGAAAGACCCGATGGCATCCATCTGCCCGATTTCAGCACACAGATACAGGAACTGACCGGCTTTCCCCTGGCCGGCATGGTCGAAGACAGCTGGACGAAAGCGCTTGATTTGGCAACCATCCCGCTCATTCCCAAGCGGATAGAAGCTTTTCAGCGGGAATTCGCCCGTGAAGAAGACGCCTGTGTCGCCCGTTCCCGCTAAACACCATGAAAAAACGACCCATCCTTTTCCTCATCATCGCCCTGCTGGCCGCGGCTGTCGTCAGTCTCTTTATGACGATCGGGTCAAGACGCCCGCCGCTCGCCATGCCAACCATTGGCCGCAGTGCGCCGCTTGCGCCTGATCCATTATTCACACCGCCGGCAGACGCGGCACACATCATTCACCCCCGCGCCACGCCGGTCAGCGAGGGTACGCCGCTTGCCGCTTATCCCGTTGCCACGCCGACCATCGGTGAGCGCCTTCATCTCAAGGCGCAGGCGCCCAGCGACGGTTTTACTGCCTACTATTTTGACCGCCGCAGGCCGGACACCATCTTCTATCAAGAGCCACTGCCGCAAATTGGCCTCGATTATTATCGCCAGACCGACACACTGGGCATCCCATTCAGCAGGCTTGATACCTACTGGGTCGGGCGGTTGCACGTCCCTACCCGCACCGCCTACCGCCTGTACAGTTTCTACGGCACGAGCGGCCACCACATCCGCATTCTGATAGACGGCCACCTGATACTTGCCGACCACTATCGCGACAAGAGTAACGAACCGGACGCCCGTGCTGATGCCACTGTCGTTCTGGGAGCAGGCGAACACCTCATCGAAGTCGAATACTACGGACGCCCGCCAAACGTCGTCTCTAATCGCTTTATCACCTACATCACCCCGCAGCAGCACGCCGCGGATGCCGATCTGCGCGCCGCTGTGGATACCCTGCAACTGCCTGCCGACACCGTGGTTGTCCATGCTGCAGCCGATACGGGCGCGCACAACACGCGCAGGGTTGACAACGTCCAGATCGACCGCACATCCGTGCCCGCTGACAAGCCTTACATCCTCATCCTCGACAGCGCCATGCCCGTTGACTGGTTCCTCGACAAACTCCACCAACCGCCACGCCTCATCATTAACAACCTTGCCGCGAACGGCAGCCGTTTCATCGGCGCAGCAGAGGTGCCGCGCCTTGCCTGGCAAGGCGGCATACCTGACAAAATCGACAACAAATGCCGTCGCTGCACCGTCCTGGGCATACAGGGCTGCGAGCGTCGAGACGATAGCCTGCTCACCTTCGCCGCGCGCCTCGAAGCGCTGACTGGCTTCCCACCGGCAAACATCACGCCCCAGATCCTCGCGACCTGCCACAAAAACCTCGCCGACATCGTCCGCCTGCCCGACAAAACCTTCGCCGCGCGCCTCGAAGCGCTGACTGGCTTCCCACCGGCAAACATCACGCCCCAGATCCTCGCGACCTGCCACAAAAACCTCGCCGACATCGTCCGCCTGCCCGACAAAACCCTCGCCGACTTCCCGTTGGCCGCCCGCCCCTGGGGGGACGTGCTCAACCCCGGCGGCGATGCCCCCGACCAGGGATTTGCCGCCTACTACATTGACAGCGACCAGCCGCGCCGCGTTGTTGCCCGCGAAACTGTGCCCGCCGTCGGCATCCACTACGAAAACAACAACCCGCACGGCATCCCCGCGTCGCGTTTCGGTGCCTACTGGGCCGGCCGCCTGCACGTCCCCGCGCGCGCGGCCTACACTGTCGCCACAAGCTACGGCTACAGCAGAAGCCGCATCCTCATCGACCGCCGTGTCGTGCTGGAAGAGCCGCATATTCGTTTCCGAAACAGCTATAACAGCAACAACAGTCACCCCTCCCAAGAGCTCACCCTGGAAGCGGGCGACCACCTCATCGAAGTCGAATATCTCAACGCCGATCGCGACATGCACTACCAGCTCAATATCGCCCCGACCATCCTAGATACCGATTATGACGGCGAAAATACCCTGCCTAACATCGTCTCTGCCCTCAAGCTGCCCGCGACCACCGTGACCTACGTCGTCGGCATACAGGGCAGCAGCCGCCACGACAACCAGGTCACCCTGCAAGCGCCGGCGGGCGAGCGCTCCTACATCCTCTTCCTCGGCAGCAGGGAAGCCGTGCATTGGCGCATCAACGGCCGGTCGCCCGTGCTGGTGGTGTACAACAACCGCGCATATGGCAGCAGCGTGGACACTGCCACCGCCGTGCCGCGCCTTGCCTGGCCGGATCGTGTGAACGCAGACATCGGCACGCCACGACCCTATAGCTGCGATTGCCATGCAGATAGCGCCACATTGCAATGCGGCGAACGCCCAAACGCGCTGGCCAGAATAGCCAACTTCGCCCGCGAAGAACTCGGCTATCCGCTGATGGGCATCAGCGGCGGCGGTCGCGTCAGCCACCTGCCCATCTCGTAGCCTGCCGCCGACACCGCCGCCCTTCTCGCCCCACGCAGCCCGCCGCCCGACATCGAAGAACAGCGGCAAGACTGCGTCGACGAGCCTCTGCGCGACATCAAACACGTCCTGCAACAACTGAAACAGGCAGCCCCACACCATGCCACACCCTAATAAAACGCGCTGCATCGCTTTCCTGCTCCTCCTCACCTGCGCGGCGCATGCCCTCTCACCTATGAAAGCACCACTGCCCCCACCGCCACCATTGGACCTTGCCGCCTATCCCCTGGACACCGATGACTGGGCAGCAGTCTTGAACCCCACAGGCGAAATCCCCGCCGAGGGTTTCACCGCCTATTACTTCGACGTACACGAGCCGACCCGCGTCGTCGCCCGTGAAAGCACGCCCATCATCGCTTTCAAACAGCGCGACGGCGTCGTCCACAGCATCCCTGCTGCCAATGTCGGCATCTACTGGGTCGGCAACCTCCATATCCCGCAAGCGGCACGCTACCGCTTCCGCAGCGAACACAGCATGGCCTACCAGCTGCTCGACAAACATATCCTCAGTGACCGGAACAACTTCGACCTGGACCTTGACGCGGGGACGCACCTGCTGGAAGTACTTTTTACCAATGAATACAGATTTTTACCTTTTACACTCGACATTAACCCCGCCGGATATGAGCAGTTTTATGCTGATAACGACACCATAGATGACAGCGCGCTGCGCACCGCCATCGATGCACAACGGCTGCCCGCCAACACCGTTGCCTACCTCGCGAGCATAGACGAAAGTGCGCGCCACAACCGCCGCGTTACCCTGCACGCCCCGCGTGATGCCCGCCCCTACATCCTTATCCTCAGCGCGAACGACACCACCATTTGGAACATCGAAGGCCGCGCACCCGCTTTCATCATCCACACACACCGCAGCCATATCGACGGCCTTGCCGACGTCCCACGCCACCTGTGGCGGATAAACACCCTCTGGTCCCCTTTTAGCGATGAGCCCGATAACTGCCAATGCCTGTACGGCTATAGCCCCTGCGACATGCCGGAAGATCTCGACGCCCTCGCCAAGCGTATCCATGCTGTTACCGGTTACCCGCTGGCAGGCATCAGTGACGGCAGCACCGTTGACGCACTCAAACTACCGCAAATGCCTGTCAACGCCACCACCCTTGCCGACAACGCAGGCCTGCGTGCCCGGATAGCACACAAAAACGATACCTGCGAAGCCCAAGCCGAGCGCAGTTTTGACGACATCATGCAGCCCCCTGACCTGCCATAAAGCCTGCCTATACCATCAAACCCAGGTTTTACCTCGCTTGACGGGCCTTAATAATCGCCTGCGAGCCATCATCCTGAATCAACCATGTGTGAAGAAAACCCGCCTGGAACAAACAAAGCCTATGCCTTGTCGGTATATATCCTGCTAATCCTGGGCTGCATCATGCCAATCACCCTGCCCATCAGCATCATCCTGGCCTATACCATGCGGCACGAAGCGAAAGGAACAACCGGTGGCGCCCACCTGGATTACCTGATTACCACCTTCTGGATCAGCATGGACGGTGTGCTGGCGGGGCTTGCGAGCCCAGTGTTTATCCCGCTTGGCGGGCCCAGTGTTTA
>CAURDG010000112.1:0-5582 GCA_963523555.1 uncultured Cardiobacterium sp. | reverse complement strand
TGGATACCCGAATACAAAAGCTGGCGCCTGAACGAACGCCACTACGGCGGCCTGCAAGGACTGAACAAAGCCGAAACCGCCGCCAAATACGGCGACGAACAAGTACACATCTGGCGCCGCAGCTTCGACGTCCCGCCGCCCGCTATCGACAAAACCAGCGAACACTACCCGGCGAACGACCGCCGCTACCAGGAAGTGCCTGCTGCCGAAATGCCGGTTGGCGAAAGCCTGAAAGACACCATCGCCCGTGTACTGCCCTACTGGGACAGCAACATCGCCCCCGAACTGCGCCAGGGCAAAAACGTCCTCATCTCGGCACACGGCAACAGCCTGCGCGCGCTCATCAAATACCTAATGAACATCAGCGACGAAAAAATCCTCGAACTGAACCTGCCGACCGGCACCCCGCTCATCTTCGACCTTGACGACAACCTCAACATCGTCAGCGCGCCGGAACTCTTCTAACCATACCTACCCAGAACGGGCGGCCTGCGGGTCGCCCGTTTTATTACCAAACCCCGCCAAGCGGACAACCACGCGATTTACCCCCATCCCAACCCAAGGAATCCCATGCACAAACACCTCCTCGCTACCACCCTCGGGCTCAGCCTTGCCAGCCTTGCCCACGGAGAAACCGCACAAGAAAGCTGGCTGCACCGAACCCTGCCCGCTGAAACCGCTGCCTACGCCCGCATACCCGGCGTGTGGTTCCTTGAACAAAACGCCCTGCCCACGAGCGCCGTGTACCAGAGCGAAGCCTACAAAAACCAAAGCCAACTCATCCGCAAAGCCCTGCAAGAAAAACTGCTCACCCTGCTACCGCCCGAAGCAGCGAGCAGCTTGCGACCGCTACTAGAACACCTCACCTCGCCGCTTGAAGCCGCCTTCATCACCGATAACCACGGCATGACCATCCTTATCGCCAGCCATATCGAGCAAAACAGCGCACAAGACATCCAAAAAACCCTGCAACAAGTCTTCCCCGCGCCGTGGAAAGTGAGTGCCGACCGCATCCAGAACAGCGCCGAAAAAAACGCCCCCATCATCGCTTACCGCTTTGATGACAAACAAAAACGCCTGCTGCTTGCCATCAATAGCGACAACCAGCCCGATGCCCAAGTCGCCCTCATCGACAAAAACGACGGTAGCGCGCCCTTTACCGCACAAGAAAACCGCCTCGATCCCGAACACAACGGCCTTTACCTCTGGGCCAACCCGCAAAACCCGCTCATCCAGATGGGCATCAGCCAACAGCAGGACATCCTGCAAAAACTCGGCCTTGACCGCGTCCAACAAGCATCACTCGCCTGGGCCGCTGCCGAAGGTCGCCCGCGCCTGCAACTCAGCCTCGGCCTGCCGGACAACGCCCCGCTCAACCTGCCCGCTGCGACGGCAAACAACCTCAGCACCCTGCATTACCACGGCGACATCGCTGCCCTTGCCGCCTTTACCCTGCCAAACGACGCCCAGCTGGACGCCGTCCTGGACAGCAACGGCGAACTCAAAAAAAACCTGCAACAAGCCCTCGGCGTGAGTGCTGACGACCTTGCCGCCCTCGGCACTATCCACTACCTCAGCGACGATAACGGCCGCTACCTCGTCCTGTCGCAAAACGCCAAACCCGCGCTGAACAGCCTCCTTGACAAACTCCAGCAAAAAGGCCACCTGAAAAACCGCAGCATGGGCCGCGACAACATCGAACACCTCGCCTTCGTCAGCCTCGCCAACCTCATTAGCGAGGGCAATACCAACAGCCCGGACCCCAGCAAAGAAGCCTTCCTCGCCCTGCTGCTCAACATCCAGAACCACTACTACCTGCGCGACGAAGGTGACAACCTCCTCATCACCACCCTGCCGCAGCCCCTCGCCGCGCGCGCCAAAGCAGGCGACAGCGCGCCCAAACTCGGCGACTGGCTCAAAGCCGAACACCACAACCTCGACGGCGTGAACTACGCCTACATCCAGAACCAGCGCAACCTCAGCCGCGACAGCTACTACGAAGGCCTGCGCCGCCTGCAAATGTACGCCGACCTCGCCGGCACACCGCTCGACCTCAACCAACTGCCCGATGCTGAGAGCGCCAACCTGCCACAACAAGGCACCGTCGCCCTGCGCCTGAGCGGCGGCGGTAGCAACCCCACCCTCTCGCTTGATCTGCAAAACGGCCTGGATGACCTCGCGAACCTTGCCAGCGGCACACCGGTCATTGCCATGTTCGGCATCGCCTCCGCCATCGCCCTGCCGGCGTATCAGGACTACACCGTGCGCGCCGAAATTTCCCGCCCCCTCTACGAAACCAGTGCATTGCGCGACGCCATTGCCAGCGAGACGCCTGCAAAAGCAGGTAAAAAAGGCCAGAAAAAAGTGGCGAAGAACTACGCGGAATACATACCCGGTGACCACGTCCGCGTCGAAAACGACGACATCCACATCACCGTGAAAAGCAAAAACCGCAGCGTGGATGGCAAAACCATCACCCTGCACTATGACCGCGCCGGCAAAACCTGGCAATGCAAAACAACACTCAGCCCGCGCTACCTGCCGCTGATGTGCCGCTAAATCCTTCACGCGCAAAAAAACCAGCCAAGCGGGCAATCATGCCCGCTTTTGCGCAGGTACAGGATAAACACCATTCGGTAGCGTTACGGTTCGGATAGGCACCGTGGTGCAATAGTACGGATGCGTATAATGCGCGCCTCATTTTCCCCTACCCTCAAATTATGGAGCCCATATGTTGAAAAAAACGCTGATAGCCGCGCTTTTCGCCGTTGCTTTCGCCGGCAGCGCGCAAGCGCAGATGAAATATGTTTCTGGTACGGATTATTCCACCCTGGCCACGCCAATTGCCGACATCAAGGCCGGGCAGATTGTCGAGTTTTTCTGGTATGGCTGCGGTCACTGCTATGCGCTGGAGCCCTCGCTGCAAAAATGGCTGGGTAATGGCAAGGATGCATCCGTGGAATTTGTGCGTGTTCCGGCTTACACCGGTAATTGGGAAGGTGGCGCGCGCCTTTATTACGTCGTGCGCGAACTCGGTATGAATGCGTCTGAAATGGATCAGAAAATCTTTGATGCCGTTCATAAGGAAGGCAAACGCGGCATCATCTTCGACAAGGGCGCGGCGATGAAATTCCTGGTCGAAAATGGTGCCAAGCAGGAAGATGTGGAAAAAGTCTGGAAATCGCTAGCAGTGCAGCAGAAACTCAACCAGGCGCGCAGCCTCTTTGAAGCCTCACAGCTTGATGGTGTGCCGGGTTTCATCGTGGATGGCAAATACGTCATTGGCGCTGATGGTGACTACCCGCGCCTCTTCGACAAACTGAACACGCTGGTAACCAAAAATACTGCCAATAAGACTGAAGAAGCCAAACCGGCCGATGCCGCTAAAGCCGAAGAAGCCAAACCGGCTGACGCTGCCAAGACTGAAGAAGCCAAACCGGCTGCTGAGGAAAAACCGGCAGAAACCAAACCCGCTGCCTGATTTATGACGCAACCAACCGACCGCGAAAGTACCCGCCGTGCTTTCGCGGTTTCTTATATCGGAGAGGCGGCAACCCTCTCCCCGCTCGGCGGCGATGCCAGCTATCGCAGCTATTACCGCTGCCAGGCAAATGGCGCTAGCTACATCCTCATGGATGCACCTGTGGCTGCAGGCGGCATTGACCTCTTCGTGCAACGGGCAAGGCAATTCGCCGCTTGTGGCCTGCCTGTGCCGCATATCCACGCCGCTGACAGCACGCAGGGATTCCTGCTGCTGGACGACTTCGGCGACCGCTGGCTCTGGCAAGACCTGCGGGAAAACGCCGCCGCAACCCTGCCGCAGGCGCTGACGCTCCTGGGGCAATGGCAGCGGGTGACCGCAACCTTGCAAGCAGACATCCCGCCCTACGAATCCTCCCGCCTGCACACCGAAGTGGCGCTCACCCGCGAATGGTTCCTGCCGTGGCTGGATATCGCGGTGGACACAGCGCGCTGGCAGGAAAGCGAAAACTGGCTGGTCAAGCGGGCAGGGCAGGGCAGGGCGCTGTGCGTACACCGTGACTACCATTGCCGCAACCTGATGCGCCGCACCGACGGCAGTATTGGCATCCTCGACTTTCAGGATGCGCTATGGGGTAGCCCCGCCTACGACCTTGTCTCACTCACCCGCGACTGCTACATCCGCTATCCGCAGGCGGATGTACGCCGCTGGGAAGCCGACTTTCGCGCCCGCTACCTGCCGCAGGAAACTGCCGAAGACTGGGCGCAGACCTGCGATGCCGTCTCCCTGCAACGCCACCTCAAAGTGCTGGGACTGTTCGTCCGCCTCGCCGAACGCGATGGCAAGCGCGGCTATCTCGCCGATTTGCCACTGGTGCTCGCCTATGCCTGTGACGAAGCGGCGGCATTACCGCACACTGTCTGGATGGCCGAGGAACTGCGCCGTGCTATCCCCCGATTACAAGAGAAACTGACATGAAAGCGATGATCCTCGCCGCCGGACGCGGCAAACGCATGGGTGCGCTCACCGACGACTGCCCGAAACCGCTCTTGCGCGTTGGCGATGACACCTTAATCGGCTGGCAACTGCGCCGCCTGGCGCGCGCCGGTTTTCTGGAAGTCGTCATCAACCTCGGCTATCGCGGCGCGATGATAGAAAGTGCGCTCGGCGACGGCAGCGCTTACGGCCTGCACATCACCTACTCACGCGAGCCGGAAGAAGGGCTGGAAACGGCAGGCGGCATCGTCCAGGCCCTGCCGCTGCTGGAGGAGGCGCCGTTTCTCGTGGTCAACGCCGACGTGTGGTGCGACGTAGATTTACGCCGCTTCAGCGAAAGCTACCCAGCCGACAGCCTCGGTCACCTGTTGCTCACTGCCACGCCGGCCTGGAAAGCGCGCGGCGACTTTTCACTGGCGGGCAACATCCTGATTGCGGGCGAAACCCTGACCTACACCGGCATCGCCGTGCTGCATCCGCGCCTCTTTGCGGGTGTTTTGCCCGGCTTCTGCCCGCTAGCACCCATCCTGCGTGCCCATCTGCCGCGCGGCGAACTGAGTGGCGAAGAATACGGCGGCGAATGGCGCGACATCGGCACGCCGGAACGCCTTGCCGCCCTGCGCGCGCTATACGACTAAGCATGCAGTTGACCCACTGGGCGACAACCCCAGGTTTTATCCCGCTTGGCAGACCCAGGTTTTATCCCGCTTGGCGCGAACCAGTGTTTATCTCGCTTGACGAACCCAGTATTTACGCCGCTTGACGGGCCCAGTATTTACGCCGCTTGACGGGCCCAGTATTTACGCCGCTTGGCGC
Source organism: uncultured Cardiobacterium sp. (assembly GCA_963523555.1). Classification (GTDB taxonomy): domain Bacteria; phylum Pseudomonadota; class Gammaproteobacteria; order Cardiobacteriales; family Cardiobacteriaceae; genus Cardiobacterium. Next base: position 289 of record CAURDG010000112.1, on the reverse strand, counting down.
GCCCAGTATTTACGCCGCTTGGCGCGACCCAGTATTTACGCCGCTTGGCGAGACCCAGGTTTTACCCCGCTTGGCGCGAACCCAGCATTTATCCCGCTTGGCGCGAACCAGTGTTTATCCCGCTTGACGAACCCAGTATTTACGCCGCTTGGTGGGCCCAGTATTTACGCCGCTTGGCAGCCGTCCCTTCACACCATCACAAAATGAGCAGCAGCCAAATGAACAGCCGCGCAGAAGCCGGGGAAAATCACCATGCCCCATTCGCGGCGACGCCAGCCGATCAGCGCGT
>CAURDG010000111.1:0-5637 GCA_963523555.1 uncultured Cardiobacterium sp. | reverse complement strand
GCGGCTGCCCGTGAGCCCAGGATTTATCCCGCTTGGCGGCTGCCCGTGAGCCCAGGATTTATCCCGCTTGATGACCATTCAACGGAAAAGGGCAGGGCGGTTTATCCATCTGCTGCAAAAACCTCTTTCGCTACAAACACCGCATTAAGTACCTTCGGGAAACCCAGATATGGCACGCAGTGGATAAAGGTTTCGACGATTTGCTCGCGGGTTAGCCCCACGTTGCGCGAAGCATGGATATGCACCCGCAGCTGTTTCTCGCAGCCGCCTTGTGCCGCCAGGGCTGCGAGCGTAATCAATTCACGCTGTTGCACGTCGAGGTGCGGGCGCTGATAAATCTCGCCAAAAGCAAAGCCGATGATGTAATTGCCCAAATCAGGGGCGATATCGGCGAGCGTCTGCATCACCGCTTCGCCCTGGGTGCCATCAATTTCATTCAGTTTGTTCAGACCGCGTTGTAGCAGTGCCTTGTCTTTCAGCATAAAAACTCCGGTAAAGAAAAATGGCAGGATTGCCAAGTCACTCTAAACTATGGAGTTCACACCAACGCAAGCCCTATCTATGCACATTAAAGATTTTGCCGCGCAGACCGGTCTCAGCACTGACACTCTGCGTTACTACGAAAAAGAAGGCCTGCTGCAACCCACACGTGACGGCAACGGCTACCGTAACTACGGCGCGCGCGACGTGGACTGGATTACCTTCATCCTGCGCCTGAAAGCAATGGGCGTACCGCTCGCGCGCATCAAGGAATACGCCCGCCTGCGCCATCAGGGTGACAGTACCATTCCGGCGCGCTATGCCATCCTCGCCGCGCATCAGGCAGTGCTGGCTGCGAGACGGCAGGAACTCGAAGCCCATCAGGCCTTTCTCGCGCAAAAACTCGCGCACTACCGCGTCCTCATGACCCAAGACGAGACCCCATGAACAAACCCGCCTTCATCCCCACCCTGCTCAAACTCGCCGCTGTCGCCGCCATTTTCTATCTCAGCTACGGCCTCACTAACCATTACACCGCGAGCCGCGCCAACGTTCCTGAAATCGCTTACGCTTGGGAACACCACATCCCCTTCCTGCCGTGGACCATCATCCCTTACTGGTCGCTCAGCCTCTTTTACGGCCTCGGTTTCTTCCTTTGCGCGAGTACGCGCGAACAACACCGCTACATTGCGCAACTGCTCGCCGCGCAAGCCATCGCCATCAGCGGTTTCCTGCTTTTCCCGCTGCAAATCAGCTGGGCGAAAGACATTGGCGACGGCCTCTTCGCCGCGCTTTTCCGCTCGCTTGCCGCTTTCGATCAGGCTTACAACGAAATGCCCTCGCTGCACATCATCCTCACCCTTATCGTTGGCCGCTTCTACTGGCCGAAACTGCCGCCGTGGTTGCGCCCGCTGTGGTTTGCCTGGTGCCTGCTCATCGGCGCTTCGGTGCTGACCACCTACCAGCATCATTTCATCGACATTCCGACCGCGCTGCTCGCCGGTGCTTTCGTCCTCTGGACGCTACCATGGCAGGGTATCTCGCCGCTACGGGCGCACGAACCCATGACCCCGCGCCGTCGCCGCTTTGCCCTGCTTTATCTCGCCCTCGCCATCCTCATCGCCCTGCCGGCGCGTTGGGGTGGCGTTTGGCTATGGCTGCTCTGGCCATCTGTGTCCTGCCTCATCCTTGCCGCCGGACATGCCCGTCTCGGTGCTGCCATTTGGCAAAAACAGGCGGACGGGCGTCCAACACTCGCCGCCCGCCTGCTACTCACGCCCCTGCATCTCGCTTACCGTCTCAACCAGTACGCCTGGCTGCGCGGCAATACGCGCAGCACCGCCGCCCTCACCCCACGCCTGCACCTCGGCAGCATCCTCGCTGCCGACCAATACCACGCCGTGGTGGATACCTGCGCCGAATGCAGCCCGCGCCACCGTCCTGCCCATTACCACAGCGAACCCATGCTGGATATGACTGCGCCTGACCCCGCCGCCCTTAACCGCGCCGCTGCTGCCATCGAAGCCTTTCTCAACACACAATCCGGCCCCGTCCTTATCTGCTGCGCCCTCGGCTATGGCCGCAGTGTCGCCGTTGCCCTCATCTGGCTGGTGCGTTACGGCGGGGAAAACGATGTGGACAGCGCCTTGCGTCACATCCGCAGTATCCGTCCGCTCGCCCGTCTGCCGGATGAAACCCGCGTTGTTATCGAACAGGCATTGCACGGGGCAAGCCGCTGACTATAATCCCCCTAATCCCACACCCAATCACAACCATGCACATTTCCCCCCACGAATACCTGCTCTACCTGCAATACCTCGGCCTCGCCATCGTGCTGGAAGCCGTCTTCGCCGCCGCTTATCTGCACAGCACCCCTAACGCCGAGCTGCGCCTCACCCGCGAGGGCAATACCGCTTGCGCCCTGTCGTTTGGCGGTGCGCTCATCGGTTTCAGCCTGCCGCTTGCCGCCAGCATCCGGCAAAGCGTACATCCGGTGGATTTCATTCTCTGGGCCGTGGCCGCGGCCGTTATCCAGATAGCGCTTTACCACATCGCGACCCACCTCATTATTAAGGGCGCCAGCCGCGAACTCGCCAATAACAACACCGCCGTCGGTACCCTGCTCGCCGCGCTGTCCATCAGCATCGGCCTGCTCAACGCCGCCTGCCTCAGCTAAGGAGACCCCCTATGTTCGGAAGCTTTATCCGCAAACAGTTCATCGACGTCATCGAATGGCCGGATCCGGAAGACGACCAGCTCATCTGGCGCTACCCCGCCATCGACCGTGAAATCCAGACCGGCGCCACCCTCATCGTGCGCGAAAGCCAGCTCGCCATGTTCGTGGACGAGGGCAAAACGGCGGACATTTTCGCCGCTGGCACCCACACCCTCAGCACCCAGACGCTGCCCATCCTCACCAACCTGAAAAACTGGGACAAAGCCTTTGCCTCGCCCTTCAAGAGCGACGTGTACTACTTCGGCACCCGTCAGCAACTCGGCCGCCGCTGGGGTACTGCCCAACCCGTGACCGTCCGCGATAGCGAATTTGGCGCCGTGCAACTGCGCGCCTTCGGCATGTACGCCTACCGCCTGAGCGACCCCGCCAAATTCTTCAACGAAGTCAGCGGCGTTGTCGGCGAATACCGTGCCGGCCAGCTTGACGATCCGCTGCGCAACACCATCACCAGCCAGCTCGCCGGCCTCTTCGGCACCTCAGGCATCCCCTTCCTTGACATGGCGGCGAACCAGCCCCTGCTCGCGCAAAAACTCGCCGAACACGTCGCCCCCGCCTTTGCCGCCCTGGGCCTCACCCTCGAAAGCATCACCGTCGAAAGCATCACCCTGCCGGAGGCTATCCAGAAAGCGCTGGACGAGCGCATCAGCATGGGCGTCATCGGCGATTTGAACCGCTACACCCAATACCAGACCGCACAAGCCATCCCGCTTGCCGCGCAGAACGAAGGCGGACTCGCCGGACTCGGTGCGGGCATCGGCGTCGGCGCCGGCATCGGACAGAACATGGCCGCCGCCATGAGCACCGGCCTGAACAACGCAAACGCCGCGAACGACATCCAGGCGCGCCTCGCCCAACTCAAAACCCTGCACGATCAGGGGTTCATCAGTGCTGATGATTATGAAAAAGCCAAGGCGGAAGTCCTCAAAAAACTGACCAGCTAAACACAAAGCCCCTTCCCGCTTGCCGGTGAAGGGGCCGAAACCAAACCCTACAGCCAGCGCACCGTCCATGACCGAAGGCCTTTTCCACACCACCTGCCCCAGCTGCGGCGGCCCCGTGCACAGCCACAGCGCCAGCGCCAAAACCCTCGTCTGTCCCTACTGCCGCAGCCTGCTCATCCGTGACGGCGCCGGCGTACACGACAGTGGCGAAGACAGTGCCCCCTTCGAAGATTACAGCCCGCTGCAAATCGGCACGACAGGGCACGATCAGGGGCAAAACTTCACCATCGTTGGCCGCTTGCAAGCACGCTACGACGCCGGCGTCTGGAACGAATGGAACCTCTACTACGACGACGGCAGCAGCGGCTGGCTATCCGAAAGTGGCGACCAATACGTCCTCACCCGCCCTGCAACCACTAGCGCCGCCTTGCCCCGTTTCGCCGACATCCGCGCCGGTGAAAGCCGCCTCACCGTGGATGGCCATACCTACCTTGCTGCTGACGTGCGCGACATCACCCTCGAACGCGCCAGCGCCGAAGGCGAACTGCCATACCCCTTTAACGGCACCCGCCACAACCGCGTCGCTGATTACCGCAGCGAAAACCACTTTCTGACACTCGACTACGGCGAAGACCCGCCTGAAATCTACATTGGACGCGGTGTTACCCTCGCCGACCTCACACTCGCCAACATCCGCAGCGATGCACAAATCCTCGACAGCGCAGGCGCCCTCAAAGGCAGCCGTGCCAGCGGCAACTGCCCACACTGCGGCGCGCCGGTGGACTGGCTGCGCGGCATCACCCCGACCATCATCTGCCCCAGCTGCGGCAGCGATCTCGCGAGTGACAACCTCATCGCCAGCGCCCGGGCCGTAAGCGCACAACAACAAACCATTGCTGACCGCCACAGCCTGCCACTGGGCGCCGAAGCCACCATCCACGGTCACCAATACACCCTCATCGGCCTCGTTTACAAAGAAGAAATCGGCGAAGGCACAGGCTGGACCGAATACCTGCTCTATCATCCGCAACAAGGCTTCCTGTGGCTGGTCGAGACCGACGACGGCGAATGGAGCGTGAGTGAAACCCTGAACGAATGGCCCGCGCTGGACGGGCGCGGTGCCCCGCGTGGCATGAGAAAACTCTATGACTACCGCAGCCGCGTCCGCCATGCCGCAGGCGCCTTCTACTGGCACATCCAAAAAGGCGACGAACTCACGCATCACGACTACGACGCGGGCAAACAAGAAAAACTCAGCGCTGAACAAAATGCCTACGAACTCAACTGGAGCCGCAACATCCCGGTCAGCCGCGAGCAAATCGAAACCTGGTTTGGGCGGAAACTCGCGGATAACGGCAGGGACAACAACAACCTTCAAAGCGGCTTCATCATCCTCGTCATCGTCTACCTCATCATCAACATCCCCGCCTGGCTAAGCATGAGCAGAGATACCCTGGTCGCTTCAATCGCGATGAGCGGCTTCATCATTAACGCCCTCTACCGCATCGGCAAAAAGAGCAGCGGTGAAGACGAAGAAGACGACGACTGACCACAGGTAACCTTATGAACCGCAACACTTACTACATCCTCGTCCTCATCGGTCTTGGCATAAGCACCACCATCAACTACAGCATGAGCAACCTGACCGCCGACAATAACGGCAGCGGCAGCCACAGCAGCTACGGTAGCGGCTGGAGCATTGGTGGTGGCAGCTGGCACAAATAGCCAGCACTAACCTCGTTTGGCGTAGCTCCAGGTTTTATCCCGCTTGGCGGCCTTTCGCGAGCCCAGTATTTATCCCGCTTGGCGGCCTTTCGCGAGCCCAGTATTTATCCCGCTTGGCGGCCTTTCGCGAGCCCAGTATTCATCCCGCTTGGCGGCCTTCCACGAGCCCAGTATTTATCCCGCTTGGCGGCCTTGCACGAGCCCAGTATTTATGGCTAATGTACTTAATTATTCATACAGATATTAAATAATAGG
>CAURDG010000110.1:0-5651 GCA_963523555.1 uncultured Cardiobacterium sp. | reverse complement strand
CGGAAACGGTTCGGGTTATAGTCAATGCTCTTAATCCTTCATACAAATCTTCCCTGAATATTGCGCAAATGCGGAAAGATTGGCGTAAATGTTGTATGAAAAAATAAGCTGATTAGCTATAAGGGCAAATCTGATTGCAGGACTGGTTAATGCGATGGGATGAATATTTTCGCAAGAGGTCTATTGGCGTTTGCATAAATCGTATGACCACACCACAAGGCTCTACGACTACATTGTCAAACAAGAAAAAGATTTCAAAGCCTGCGGAATAGATCCAGTGGGCGGAATTTTTATCGGCTCCCATGAAAACCCGCATTTGCATACAGAAGCGGCAGGCTATCTGTGCATAGAAGAGAAGGGCTGGTACAACACCAAGGGACCGACCTGTCTGGTTGAATGGTTGTACTTTAAAGACCCCGAATGCGTGGCATGGCGGCAGGCGCGGGGCTTGAGCAATGCGCCGAAGCCGCCGAAGCCAAGCGGTTATACCAACTACTGAACCGGTGGCGCGAAACAAGGGTGGGCAACGTGTTGCCCACGCAGCCAAATCGGCTCGCGCGCACAGCCGGGGCACGACGGTGGTGCATAACGGCATGGACGACCTGCGCGAGCCCAGCAAAGACGCCGCTTGGCGCGATCCCAGTAAAATCGCCGCTTGCCGAGGCAGCAAAATCGCCGCTTGGCGCGAACCCAGTAACGACGCCGCTTGGCGAACCCAGCAAAATCACCGCTTGGCGAGCCCAGCAAAATCGCCGCTTGGCGAGCCCAGCAAAATCACCGCTTGGCGAGCCCAGCAAAATCGCCGCTTGGCGAGGCAGCAAAATCGCCGCTTGGCGAACCCAGCAAAATCGCCGCTTGGCGACGAGTCCAGTATTTACCTCGCTTGGCCGCGAAGCCAGTAATCACGCCGCTTGACGGCGAGCCCATCAACCACGCCGCTTGGCGCGAAGCCAGTGTTTATCTCGCTTGGCGGCCCATGCGTTTCAGGCGCGGTGGTAGGGGTGGTTGTGGTTGATGCTCCAGGCGCGGTAGAGGGCTTCGGCGACAATTATGCGCACCAGTGGATGCGGCAGGGTCAGTTTGCCTAGCGACCAGCTTTCATCCGCCAGTGCCTTGATGTCCGCCGTGACGCCTTCCGGTCCGCCGATGATGAGTGCCAGGCGACGGCTGTTTTCCTGCCAATGGCGCAGGCGCGCGGCGAGTGTCTCGCTGGTGTATTCACGACCGGGAATATCGAGGGTAATGATGCGGTCACTGTCTTGCAGCGCGGCTTTGATTTGTGCGGCTTCTTTTTGTTGCGCAGCAGCGAGTCCGCTGGCATTGCCACGTTTTTGTAGCGGGATTTCGTTAATGTCAAGGGTAAGGTCGCCCGTCAGGCGCGCGGCGTAGTCGGCGAAGCCCTGGTTGACCCAGTCCGGCATTTTCTGGCCCACGGCGATGATGTTGATGTGCATGGTGTTTTTACGGGATGAAAATAGCCGGGTTGCCCCGGCTTCGGTGTTCAGATTTTGGGTTTTTCAGTTTTGGCTTTGTTTTCGGTTTCTTGCAGGGCTTTTTTGTAGCGCGTGTCCGTCAGGGTGAGGTAAACGATGCCCGCCGTGCGACTGTCTTGCAGTGTCAGTTCGGCTTCTTTGTTGATGCACAGGCCGTTCATCAATCCGCCCGCAGTGCACCAGAAGCTGCCCAGTCCTCCCTCCTGCGTGGGTTTGCCGTATTTCTGCACGGCGACTTCGTCCAGGTTTTTGAGGTTTTCGTCAGTGTAGGGCAGGGAGTAGCGGATTTCGTCAGCAACCAGGTTATCCGCTTTGCCGTGCCACAGATCTGCGATGAAATGGACTTCAACTTTATGGTTACCCTTTTCCCACTGGATTTTATGGTCTTGTTTGTCTTCTCTGGTGATGTCGCTGTCATTCATTTCCAGCGAGGTTTTGAGTGCGGCTTTGATTTCTTGTGCATTCATGCCGAGTTTCATGCCGGAGATGTCGAATTGCCCGACTTCGTAGGTGTCAGCAGAAGCGAAAACTGGGGACAGGCCCAAGGTTGTGGCGAGCAGGATTTTTTTCATGGGGTTCTTTGTGTTGTCAGAAGGTTAGAGGGCAGTGTAGCAGTTTGTTCCGGCTTTAGAGGCGGTACCTGCGCTGATAGGCGATGAGCGCGGCTTTGTGCACGATGGAAGGCACGGAAACGCGCGGCAAGGTAGCGTCATCCGCCGGGGTGGTGGTGAGGCTATCGCTTACAATTTGGATGCGGGCGCTGGCGTCCGCGCGCAGGGCAAGACGGTAGGTCGTTCCGGGCCGCTGTTGCTCGCTGCTGTCAGCGTAGGGGGGGTAGTTGTGTTTCTTCTGCCTCAGCCTGGGCGGCAATCCAGTCAAGGTTGAGGACGCCGCACCCATCTACGCTGAGACGCAGGTAGTGGTAGTTGCGGCGGGGTGGGCGCAGGTGGATGCGGTAGGTATGTCTGTGGTAAGAAATATCGAGGGTATGCATGCTCAGGAATGTGCAAAGCCCCTCATCGGGTAGAGAGGCTTTGGCGGTTTTTTGTTATGAACGCTATCAGAATTTGCTGCGCACGGTGTATTGCAGTTCGCTTTTGCCTTCAGCAGGGACATTTATTTGCCATTGTGCGTAATTTCCTCCCACTTTTTCGTGTGTCTGGTTTTCTTCAATGATTTTCCAGTCGCCCGGAATAGGTTCGACGACTTTCACGGTCACGGCTTCTTTTTTAGCGTTGTTCAGCTCAATGCGGTAGGTTGCTTCAAATTCGTTGTCTTCGAGCAGTTTGCCCAGTTTGCCTTTATCCACGCGTTTGGCGTCCACCATTTTCCACACGCCGCTCACATCAAAGGCGCTGCCAAGTTTCAGGCGTACTTTGTCGTTTTTCGCGGTATGGTCAATGCTGTCTTCGCCGATGAACTGGGTACGTTTGTCGCTGTCGTTTTTATAGACGCGGACGATGCCTTTCGGCAGCGGTATGCCGAGTTTGCTGGCGTCATCATTCTTGAAGGTTACAAATACGTCCACTTTGCGCTTGTCGCCTTCTTCCGGCAAGGCAGCGTTGTTCACAAGCCTGTAGTACCAGCTGCTGTCCCCTTGCAACCGGTATTCTTTTTGCACCGGCACGGCAGCTGCTGAGAGCAGCGCCACCTGTTTGCTCTGATTGTCTTTCAGCGTGGTCGGGTGACCGAGGGTGTAGAGGTGGTATTCAAAAAGGTTTTCTTCACGCATCGGTTCCATGCCGGCTGACGCCTCCACTGCCATCATCGGTTCAACAGACCTAGCGCGGTAGCTGAGTTCTTCCCGCACCCGTGCCACATCGCCGGCGACAAGTTGCAGGGTGGCGTTTTCGTAAGCAGTACCGCTCTTGTTATCCAGCGTTACCCAGCCGGCAAGGTTGAGTGTTTTTTCATCATCGGCGAGGCTGGCGACGTAATCAGCTTTCCAGGCAAGCCCCTGGCTAAGGTAGGCAAGATCAACGCTCTGTTCGCCTGCTTTGTCGCTGGTGAGGTCAACAGTGAGGGTCGGGCGGTCGCGCAGGTTGGCAGGCACATCGTGGAAGGCGAGACGGACGTTTGCCGGCAGACCGGTTTCGATGCGGTCAGCGTATTGCAGAACGACACCGTCGTTATTGGCAAGCACGGTCGCCTCTTCACGCGTTTCTTCGCCAGTCGCGGGGTTGGTGCGGATGGTGGTGACACGTTTGCCGACGTTTTTTGCGAGCAACGCGTTGCCGCTCAAGAGGTCATAGTCGAAGTTCTGTTCCAGCAATTGCAGCACGGCGTCACCACCGGCAGCAATACTCGCTGTCTGCGGCATGATGCGCGCTGATACATCGCGCAGGGCGATGCGGTTGATGCCGGCATTGAGCGGCACTTTGCGCGTTTCGCGGATGAGGGCGAGGTCGTCGTTGTAGATGGTGATAGCGACGCTTTCCCGATCTGCACCCTGGCTGGCAGTTTCGGTGGGTTCTGCGGCCAAGGCGGCATGACTGGTCGCAAGGGCAAGCGCAGCAGCGAGGACGGTTTTGGTCATGGTGTCTCCTGTGAGTTATGAGGGTAATGAAAAACGGCGCGTAATCTAGCGGTAATTTATCTGGTCAATGATGAGCAGGTATTCATGGAACCGTCGGCAATCGCTCATCAAGTGTTGTTTTTGCCGGGGCTACAATGCGGGGAAACAACAACCGGAGCAAAATTATGGCGAAAAAACAATGGCTGCTGGCCACCCTCATTGTTACGGCACTGGCTACTGCCAGCCCGGCAGCGCTGGCAAAGAAAAAACGCATCAGCGAAGCCGAAGCGGCGGCAATCGCCAACTCGGCCATCGGCGGACGCGTGGTGGACGTGGATTATGAACACCGTAAACACGGGCGCAGCTACTATGAAGTAGAAATCCGCAAGGGTGGGCGCGAATACATCGTCTATGTGGATGCCAAGACTGGCAGGTTGACCGATCCCAATGGCAGCGTTGAGGTCTATCCCGACGACGGCGAAAGTATCGAAATCTATCCCGATGCCAATGACAATATCCAAATCTACCCCGACAGCAACAACAATTACGACCCGCACGGCTATTACGGCTACTACGGCAAACATAAACACGGCTCTGGCTATTACAAAGATGCGGATGATGACGATGATGACGATGATTAAAAAAGACCGCGCTTCGGCGCGGCTTTTATTCATTTCTGTCGATAAAAAATAACTCCATGCAATTTACCCCTGCGCCTAATCCATTGCCGCATTCCTGGCGGCATTTTATTTATATATGGCCGCCTCTTGCCCTGTTATGTTTTGCCCTGTTTCGTGATGATTTCTATGCCTGGGTGACATTCGTATTGCTATTTGCCACAGATGCTTTTTCCGTATTTTTTTCTAATCGCTTGCGACAATGCGAAAAACCACGATCCATTCGCATAGAAAACGGGAAAATCATCCTTGAGCAATACCATTTCTTTTACCGCAAGATACGGACAACCTGCTACCCGCTGGATAATTATCAAAGCATTGTCAGCTATATCCGCAACTCTTTCAGCGAGAAAGGGCCACTATGCACCGTATTGCTGCCACATAAGCCGCAACATAAGCCGCTGCTACTCGATATTACCCGCCCCCCACGCCGCCGCAAAAACGAGACGGAGCGCCATGCGCCGGCTAATGCTGCTGCCCTGCGTATAGCGGTCGCCGCAGCGGGCGGTCTGGCGGATGGCGGGTTTATTGGCGAATGCGCCGACGGTGCATTGCATTCTTGATAGCGGCCAGCGGACCCAGTATTTATCCCGCTTGGCGCCCTGCCCACAAACCCCGCATTTATCCCGCTTGGCGCCCTGCCCTTCCTGCGAATCCAGGTTTTATCCCGCTTGGCGGCTGCCCACAAACCCAGCATTTATCCCGCTTGGCGCCTGCCCGCAAGCCCAGTATTTATCCTGCTTGGCGCCTGCCTGCAAACCCAGTATTTATCCCGCTTGGCGCCCTGCCCACAAACCCCGCGTTTATCCCGCTTGGCGCCCTACCCTTCTCACAAACCCAGCATTTATCCCGCTTGGCGACTATTTATGAAGAAGCCCCGCATAGCGGGGCTTCTTTCATCAGATGCAGGCTTATTTGAAGCCGTCGCGCAGTTCGACGGTGCGGTTGAAGATGGGGTTGTCCGCT
>CAURDG010000109.1:0-5651 GCA_963523555.1 uncultured Cardiobacterium sp. | reverse complement strand
GCTTTTTTGCTACTATTCGCGCCCGTTTTCTTTACGTTCGTTCATGGAGGTTTTTATGTCGCTGTCCCCGTTATCCGCCGATGTCCGCCAGCGTTTGCAGCAGGCGCTCGCCCAGTTGGGTTCGATTATTGTCGGCAAGGAAGAGGTGATTTCGCTGGCGGCGGCGTGTCTGCTCGCGCGCGGGCATTTGTTGCTGGAGGATTTGCCGGGGGCGGGCAAGACGACGCTTGCCAAGGCGTTTGCTGCCACGCTTGGGCTGGATTTCCACCGTATTCAGTTCACGTCCGATTTGTTGCCGGCCGATGTGGTCGGTTTTTCGACGCTGGAACCGCAGTCGCAGGCGTTGGTCTTTCATCAGGGGCCGGTGTTCACGCAGTTATTGCTTGCCGATGAGGTGAACCGTGCGTCGCCGAAGAGTCAGTCGGCGCTGCTGGAAGCGATGGAGGAGCGGCAGGTGTCGGTGGATCACCGCACGCATCCGCTGCCGTCGCCGTTTTTTGTGATTGCCACGCAGAATCCGCTGGAACAGATTGGGACGTTTGCCCTGCCGGAAGCGCAGGTGGACCGTTTTTTGATGCGTCTCTCGCTCGGTTATCCGGATGCGGCCAGCGAGGTGGAGGTGCTGCGCGGGCGTGACCGCAGTGAGTTGCTCGCTTCTGCCCGTCCGCTGTTGTCGCGCGAGGATGTGCTGGCGTTGCAGCAAGCGGCGGCGCAGGTGGCAGTCTCGGAGGCGTTGGCGCTGTATGTGCAGCATTTGCTGGCGTTTTCGCGTTCGTGCGGCGATTTTGTCCACGGGTTGTCAACGCGGGCCGGATTGTCGCTGGTGCGCGCGGCGCAGGCGTATGCGCTGCTGCGCGGTGAGTCGGCGGTGCTGCCGGAGTTTGTGCAGGCGGTGTTTCCGGCGGTGGCCTGGCACCGTCTGCATTCGGTGCATGCGGATAGTGATGGTCACGCGGCGGCGCTGGCGCGGGTGCTGGCGCAGGTGGCGGTGCCGCTCTGATGGCGCTGGTCAAGCGTTTGCGCGCGCGCTGGATGGCGCGGCTGGATGCGGCAGTGGCGCAGCGGGATTTGCCTTCGGCGCTAAGGATGCCGGTCGTGCCGTCGTATTTTGGTTTGGCGTTTTTTGCTGTGCTGGCGGTGATGTTTTTGTGGTCGGCCAATCATCAGCTCAATTTGGGTTATGCCTTGACGTTTTTGGCGTTCACGGTGTTTTTGCTGGGCGGCACGATTACGGCGGGGCAGCTCGCCGGTTTGTCGTTTTCTGCGCGCGGCGGTGCAGCGGTGTGGGCGGGCGATGAGGCGGCGTTTGTGGTGTCGGTCACGGAACGCGATGGGCGCCTGCGCGGTCTGCTCACGCTGCGCAATGTCTGGCATGAGGCGCGCTGTGAGGATGTGCTGCCGCGCGCGACGGCGCAGGTGGTGTTGCGTGAACCGGCGCAGCGGCGCGGCTGGCAGTATATGGCGCCGCTTGAGGTGTTTTGTCTGCACCCGCTCGGCGCGTTTGTGACGTGGGCGTGGTTGCGGCTGGATGCGCGGGTGCTGGTGTACCCGCGTCCGGTCGGCGAGCAGCCGCTGCCCTGGGTGTCGATCGCGGGTGAGGGTAAGGTGGTCGGCGCGGCGGCGGGCGATGATGAGTTATCCGGACTGCGGCCGTATGTGCTCGGCGATGCGCTCTCTCGCGTCGCCTGGAAGCGTTTTGGCCGGGGCGAGTTGTTGTTGAAGCAGTTTGCCGGTGAGGGCGCACCGCGTTTGTTGCTGGATTTTGCCGCTGCAAAGGGTGGCACGGAGCAGCGTTTGTCGCAGCTGGCGAAATGGGTGATGGATGCTGACAGGCAGGGGCTGCTGTATGCACTGCGCCTGCCGCCGGATGTGTTTTTTGATTTTGGTCATGGCCGCGAGCACCGCGAGGCCTGTTTGCGCGCCTTGGCGCTGTTTGGAGGTGGGGCATGATCCGCTGGGTGAGTGCCGAGGATTTTCATAACCGCCTGGATGCGGGCGAGTGGCGGCGGGTAGCAGCGACGTTTTTGTTTGTCGCCCTGCCGCTGTTTTTCTTTTTGCCGACGGAACTGGGGATGCTGCTCGCCGCCGGGGTGGTGCTGAAGTTTGTCGCGCTCGCGGTGAAAAACGAGCGTTTTGCCCTCGGCGCGGCGCTGGTACTGATGTTTGCCGGCTGCTCTTTGGTGTATTCACGCCTGCATTCGGTGGGGATGACGATGTCGTTTGTGGCGATGCTGGTGACGATGAGCGTGTGCAAGTTGCTGGAAGCGCGCAACCGCCGCGATGTGCATGTGCTGTTTTTGTTGCAGATGCTGCTGATGCTGGCGTTTTTGATGTATTCGCAGTCGATTCCGATGTTTCTCTATCTGCTCTTTACGCTGGTGATCAGCCTGCGCGGGCTGCTGCGCTTCGAGCAGTTGGGGCGGGCGCGGGTGCAGTTCGCCCGCTGGCGTGATGTGGTGCGGATGTTTGCCATCGCCCTGCCGTTCGCCGCCGCGATGTTTTTCCTTTTCCCGCGCGTGCAGCCGCTGTGGGGTATGCCGCAGCAGGGCGGCGCAAAGACAGGCCTGCCGGAAGAAATGCATATGGGCGATTTGTCGTCGCTGGCGCAGTCGAACGAGATCGCCTTCCGCGTCCGCTTCCTCGGCGACTCGCGCCCGGATTTGAACCAGCTCTACTGGCGCGGGCCGGTGCTGTGGTTTTTTGACGGCATTCAGTGGCATCAGCGTCCGGGCGAGGTGTTTAACCGCCCGCCGCGTTTCGGTTATCGGGAAAACAGCGTGGTGCGCTATGAATTGACGCCGGTGAAGAAATCCCTGCGCTGGCTGACGGTGCTGGATTTGCCGCTCAATCTGCCGACGGAAGCGCGCGCCGGCTATGCCTGGCAGGTGCAGATGCCGATAACGCCGCGCGGGGTCACGGCCAACCGCTTCGAGGTGTCCTCGGCGCTCAGTTACCGCATGGAAGACGCCCTGCCGGCACGCGACCGCAAAGACGCCCTGCAACTGCCACGCAATTATCCGATGCCGCAGACGGAAGGGCTGGCGCGGCGGCTGTTTCAAGAAAATGGCGGCGATACGCGCGGCTTTGCCAATGCCTTTCTCGCCTATCTGCGCAACAACGAGTTTTACTACACCCTGGAACCGCCGCCCGGCGCGGGCAACCCGGAATCCTTCCTCTTTGGCAACCGCATGGGCTTCTGCGAACACTACACCAACGCGATGGTGCTGGCCGCGCGCAGTGTCGGCATTCCGGCGCGGGTTGTCATCGGCTATCAGGGCGGCGAACCGAACTCGGTCAGCGGCGACTGGGCGGTACGCGAAGAAGCAGCGCACGCCTGGGCGGAACTGTGGATTGATGGCGAAGGCTGGGTGCGCTTCGACCCGACTGCCGCCGTCGCCCCGGAACGCATCCTGCAAGGGCGCATCTCCGGCGGTGGTCTCGAAGGCGAAGACAGCCGCTCGCTCACCTCGCGCATCGCCGAAACCCTCGGCGCCGTCGCCTGGCTGCGCGACGCCCTGGAAGCGACACAGGCCTTCTGGCAGGACTGGGTTATCGAACTCGACCGCGACCAGCAGCAAAGCATCCTGCGCGGCCTCGGCCTGCAAAACCTTGGCGCCATCGGCCTCCTTTTCATCCTCGTCCCCGCCCTGCTCATCGGCGCGGCACTGCTCTACTGGTTCTGGCACAACCGTCCGCGTCACGACGAAGACGCCGTCGCCCGCCTGCTGCGCCGCCGCCTCGCGCGTTGGGCGAAGCGCGGTTACGTAAAAGACGATAACGAATCCGTCGCCGTCTTCTTCCGCCGCCTGGCGCAGAACGTCCCGCCACCGCAAGCGGCGCAGTTGCAGGCCGCAGCGGCAGGTTACGAAGCCTTGCGCTACCGCGAAAATGGTAACGCTTCGCAACTGATTGATTTAATCAAACGAATACGGCTTTAAGAACAGAAAAGTAGAACGTGCGGCTTGCACGCCTTGCGTGAACCCGATAAAGTACATTTCCTGTCCTGATTCAGAAATCCTTTCCCATGCTGCGCATCACCAAAGAAACCGAATACGCCTTCATGCTGCTCGGTGCGGTGCTGGCTGCCGACGGCACCGCCAAAAACACCGCCTACCTTGCAGGTCGCACCCGCATTGCCGTGCCGATGTCCGGCAAAGTGCTGAAACGCCTTACCCAGCGGGGCATCCTCGAATCCACCCGTGGTGCCTACGGCGGCTACCAGCTGGCGCGCGCGGCGGAAAACGTGACCGCGCTGGACGTGGTCGAAGCCATTGAAGGCACGCCGGAACTGGTCGAATGCGCGGCAAGCGAGAACAACTGCGCGCTCGCCGAACACTGCACCCTCAGCCCGTTCTGGCTGGAAATCAACGACGACATCCGCACCATGCTCGCTGCAAAAACGCTGGCGGAAATGCAGCGCTTTGAACGCCGCCAGCGCGAACACACCCTGCAATTCCCCGAAAATAACGACCTCAAACAAGAAGCCTCATGAGCAACGAAGAACTGAAAAAAATCGCCGAAACCGAATACCAATACGGCTTTGAAACCCATATCGAACAAGAAACCCTACCGCCGGGGCTGGACGAAGGCGTCATCACCCACATCTCGCGTATGAAAAACGAGCCGGACTGGCTGCTCGAATTCCGCCTCACCGCCTACCGCCACTGGCTCACCCTCGAACAACCCGACTGGGGACACCTCAACATCAAGCCCATCGACTACCAGGCGATTTCCTACTACTCCGCGCCGAAAAGCAAAAAAGAAGGGCCGAAATCGCTGGACGAAGTCGATCCCGAACTGCTGCGCACCTACGAAAAACTCGGCATCCCGCTGCAAGAACGGGAAATGCTCGCTGGCGTTGCCGTCGATGCCGTTTTTGATTCCGTCTCGGTCGCCACCAGCTTCAAAGAGCGACTCGGCAAAGAAGGCATCATCTTCTGCGCCTTTTCCGAAGCCGTACGCGAACACCCGGAACTGGTGCGCAAATACCTCGGCTCGGTAGTGCGCATGAACGACAACTACTTCGCCGCACTCAACTCCGCCGTCTTCAGCGACGGCAGCTTCTGCTACATCCCGCCCGGCGTGCGCTGCCCGATGGAACTCTCCACCTACTTCCGCATCAACGCCGCCAACACCGGCCAGTTCGAGCGCACCCTCATCATCGCCGACAAGGGCGCCTACGTCTCCTACCTCGAAGGCTGCACCGCGCCCAAACGCGAAGAACACCAACTGCACGCCGCCATCGTCGAAATCATCGCCCACGAAGACGGCGAAGTGAAATACTCCACCGTGCAGAACTGGTTCCCCGGCGACAAAGACGGCAACGGCGGCATCTACAACTTCGTTACCAAGCGCGGCCTGTGCGAAGGCGCGCGCAGCAAAATCTCCTGGACGCAGGTGGAGACCGGCTCGGCGATTACCTGGAAATACCCCGGCGTTGTCCTCAAAGGCGATGACAGCATCGGCGAGTTCTACTCCGTCGCCCTCGCCCGCGACTACCAGCAGATCGATTCCGGCTCGAAAATGATCCACATCGGCAAAAACACCAAATCGACCATCATCTCCAAAGGCATCTCGCTCGGCCACGCGCAGAACGCCTATCGCGGCCTGGTCAAAATCCTGCCGAAAGCCGACGGCGCGCGCAACTTCTC
>CAURDG010000108.1:0-5664 GCA_963523555.1 uncultured Cardiobacterium sp. | reverse complement strand
TGATGATGGCGGCGCGGACGCGGTCTTTGCTTTCTTTGACGGCTTTTTCCGGCAGACCGACCAGGGTCATGGCCGGCAGGCCGCCCGCGAGGTGGACTTCGACGCGCACTAGCGGCGCGTGCATGCTGAGGGGGGCGCGGGTGTAAACGGTGGCGAGGGTCATGCGGCAGGGTAGGGCAGGGGAGAAGGAAATTGTAGCATTGTGGGTGATGCTCGATGGTACGCCAAGCGGGATAAGCACTGGATTTCAATCAGACTGGTGCCGTCTCCGTGTAGTAATGCCTTGGTTCGTCGCCAGGATCCGTGTCTATAGCAATGTTATTTTGTCCGTCATTTTTAATTCCACACAGATTATTTTTACTTTCACAGGAGTAGTCTGTTCTTTACTTCGATTTGAGTTGGTGTTTTGCGTTACCACTATTTCCGCCCGTGCTACTTGTTCGTCTTGGTGGTGTACATTTTTGTAGAAGCTGTAGGCAGGTCTCTGCTTAAGTATCCAAGGATCCAGTGACTATCTCGCTTGGCGCCTATCCGCTGCATTCATATGGCAAAACACCACAGGCAGGACTATCCTTGCAGCACACCCACACATCCCCTCCTGCCATGCCGGAAACCCGCTTGTTTGAAGCCTTTGCTGCCCAACCCACTTGGGCGGAAAGCGAACTCGCCCAACACCTCGCCACTACCCCTGCCGCACTGCGCATGCTCCTGGCCGATCTGCATACGCGCGGCATCCTGCGCGTCGCGGAAAGCGCAGACGGCTGGCGGCTTGATCCGCCGCCCGAACTGCTTGATGCCGCCTACCTGCGCGCTGCCTGCCCGCAGGCTCCCATCCACCTCGATGTCGTAACCGATTCCACCAACAGCGTTCTCGCCCGCTTGCATTCGCCGGCAAACGGCACGGTCGCCCTCGCTGAATACCAAAGCGCTGGACGTGGCCGCCGTGGCCGTCACTGGCAATCCCCCTTCGCCGGACAAATTATCCTCAGTCACTACTGGCACTACCCTGAGCCTGCCACGGCTGCCGCCCTCAGCATTGGCCTCGGCCTCGCCGCTGCTGAAGCGTTGCGGCAGGCGGGTTACCCCGTGCACCTCAAATGGCCGAATGATCTCTATCTCGACGGACGCAAACTCGGCGGCATCCTCGTCGAAACCCATAGCAGCGCGCAGGGTATCGCCACCATCGCTGGCATCGGCATCAATCTGCAACCACTGCCCAGAATCGACCAGCCACACGCGGCTCTGAGTGAAGCGGGGCATGTCGCGCGCAACGCCCTTACCGCAGCGCTCATCAACGCTTGGCGCGCCGCCTGTGTCGCCCACCCTGCTGCCCGCGCCGACTATCCCGCCCGTTGGCGTGAGCTTGACCTGTATTACGGACAAAGAGTCTGCCTCAGCCATGCCCAGGGCAATAGTCGCGGCATCAACCGTGGCATTGATGCCGCAGGCCAACTGCTGCTCGAAGATACCGACGGCAACATCCACCCCTGGACGGCAGGCGACATCAGCCTGCGCCCCGTATCCCTTCACAACATAGGAGACAACTCATGAAAGCCCTCGTTACCGGCGCAACCTCCGGCTTCGGTGCCGCCATTGCGCGCAAACTCGCCGCTCGCGGTCATCAAGTCATCATCACTGGCCGCCGCGCCGAACGCCTGCACGCCCTCCGCGACGAACTTGGCGATGCCTGCTTGCCACTCGCCTTCGACATCAGCGACGAAGCGGCGACGCTAGCCGCATTAAAGAGCCTGCCCACCGCCTGGCAGGACATTGACCTGCTCGTGAATAACGCCGGACTCGCCCTTGGCGCTGATCCCTTCCCTGACTGCAACCTCGCCGACTGGAAACAAATGATCGCGACCAATATCGGCGGCCTCGTTACCGTTACTTATGCCGTACTCGGCGGCATGGTGGCGCGCAATCGCGGCCACATCATCAATCTCGGCTCGACTGCCGGCACCTACCAGTACGCAGGCGGCAACATCTACGGCGCGACCAAGGCTTTCGTCAAACAATTCAGCCTCAACCTGCGCGCCGACCTGCTCGGCACCAACGTGCGCGTCTCCAACGTCGAACCCGGCCTCTGCGGCGGCACCGAATTTTCCAATGTGCGCTACCACGGAGACGATGCCAAAGCCGCTGCGCTCTACGCCAACGTAGACTACCTCACTGCCGACGACATCGCCGACACTGTGCTGTGGATCGCCGAACGCCCGGCACATGTGAACATCAACCGCGTGGAAATCATGCCGGTCGCGCAGGCCTCTGGTGGCCTCGCGGTGAAAAAGAAAAATTGAAGAAAAAAAGCGGGCATGACGCCCGCTTTTTCATATTCATCTGTCAGTAGTACCAAGTACGTATTGGACCGGAATCCACGTGAATAAAATTCGAACCGCGATAAATGCCGATACCACCCGCATTAAGGCGTTGCGCCATTGCGCGCAATTGCCGCGAGGTATAACCCTGAATGGAAATGTCGGCAGCTTGGGCTTTCATGTGATAGCTCTGCTTGCCGACATTCTTGGAGCGACGCGCCAACATGGAATTGGTAGCCGGTGAGCGGTAGCCGCTGTGCAATTCGATCGTCGCATTATTGCCGACGTTGCTTTGCATGTAGTGGAGGATATTGAGCAGGTCGATATCCACAGAAACAATCTGATTCTGGCGGAAATCGCGGAAGAAATTGCTGATTTCATCCATGGCAGGCTGAATATAGCCATATTCCGGAGACCAAAAGACTGCGCGGATATTTTCGCCGGTATGCGGATTGTGCATCTTGATCATCCGCTCGCGGCTGATGGCCGCCTTGGCCCAGTCAGCAGGTAACAAAAGACCCGCAGTCGCGATCGCAGCAGTTTTCAGGAAAGTGCGTCGGGAATTGCGGGTGCAGCAGGGGCAATCTTCGCCGTGTTCAAAATCGGCAAAAGTAACTGCCCGTTCAGTGTCGGGTTTTTTGAAAAACATATTGAGATTTACCGTTTCGTGTTTGAGGCGGCGGATACTAAAGTAATTGCAATGAATTTGCAACAAATAGGCGCCGGAAACGGGAGTTAAAAGAGAGGATTTGGTGGCTACGCCCTGACTCGAACAGGGGACCCCATCATTATGAGTGATGTGCTCTAACCGACTGAGCTACGTAGCCTTAATGGAGAAAGAGGAAGAAACAAGGCGCGCGATTATGCCGAGCAGGCAGGGGGGTGTCAAGCCCTTTCGGCAAACATTACCAAAGCTGCCGCAGACAGCCACTATAATGCCCGCATTTTTGCGGAGAATACATGTGGATGTCAGCGAAATCCTGAACGGCTTGAATGAACGCCAACGCGAAGCCGTCACCCATCCGGCGCGCGCCTTGCGCATCATTGCTGGGGCGGGTAGCGGCAAAACACGCGTCCTCGTACAGCGTATGCAATGGCTGATGGCGGTTGAAGACATCTCGCCCTATGGTCTGCTGGCGCTCACCTTTACCAACAAAGCCGCACGCGAAATGCGCCAGCGTCTTGAAGCCGCGCTGGAACGTCCGCTTGGCCAACTGTGGATGGGCACCTTCCACGGCATCTGCCACCGCATCCTGCGCCGCCACGCCACGCTGCTCGGCTGGCCGGAACAATTCATTATCATGGACAGCGATGACCAGCTGCGCATGGTGAAACGCATGATGCGTGCGCGGCAGTGGGACGAAAACCACATCAAGCCGAAAGCGCTAGTCTGGCAAATCAACGCCTGGAAAGAAGACGGCCTGCGCGCGGCCGACATCCCGCCCAATCCGCACCCGACCAACATCGCTGTGCGCGATTTCTACGCCGATTACGAACGCCTCTGCCGCCAGCAAGGCACGATGGACTTCGCCGAACTGCTCCTGCTCACTGTCGAACTCTTTACCCACCACGCCGACGTACTGCGCAACTACCAGCAGCGTTTCCAGAGCATCCTCGTGGACGAATTTCAGGACACCAACGCCCTGCAATACCGCCTTGTCCAACAACTCAGCGCGGGCGGCGCGCAACTCTTCGTCGTCGGTGATGACGATCAATCCATCTACGGCTGGCGTGGCGCGCGCGTCGAAAACATCCTGCAACTCGAACACGACTACCCCGGCCTCGCCACCATCCGCCTCGAACAAAACTACCGCTCAACCCAGACCATCCTCGATGCCGCCAACGCCGTCATTGCACAAAACAGCCAGCGCCTCGGCAAAACCCTGTGGAGCGATGGCGCGCGCGGCGCGGCGGTGCGCATCTACCCCGCCATTAACGAACACGACGAAGCGCGCTACATCTGCGCCGAAATCCAGCGTTGGCAGGCGGCAGGAGGCCGCTACGACGACTGCGCCATCCTCTACCGCTCCAATGCCCAATCGCGCGTCTTCGAAGAAATGCTCTTGCAGCACCGCCTGCCCTACCGCGTCTATGGCGGCCTGCGCTTCTTCGAACGCGCCGAAATCAAAGACGCGCTCGCCTACCTGCGTCTCGCCCGCTACCGCGACGACGATGGTGCCCTCGAACGCATCATCAACACCCCGCCGCGCGGTATCGGCCAGAAAACCCTGGCCGACCTGCGCCAGCACGCGCAACAACACGGCGTCAGCCTGTGGCAAATCCTCACCAACGACACCCTTATCAACAGCCACTACCCCGCCCGCGCCAAAAACGCCCTGCGCGACTTCGTCCGCCTCATCGACGACCTCGCGCACAAAATCAATCACGAGCCCTCGCTGAAAAAAGCCCTCGAATACACCGTGCACGATAGCGGCCTTTACGCCGCCTTCGAAGCCGAGCACAGCGAACAGGCCGAAGCGCGGCGCGACAACCTCGACGAACTCATCAACGCCGGCAGCTACATTGACCTCACCACCGATCCCGACAGCGACCGCGTCATGGACTTCCTCGCCGATGCCGCGCTGGACGCAGGCGACGGCCAAGCCGAAGAAGGCACGGACAGCATCCAGCTCATGACCCTGCACAGCGCCAAAGGCCTCGAATACCCGAACGTGTACATCGTTGGCATGGAAGAAGGCCTGTTCCCGACCCAGCGCGCCTGCGAAAGCCCGGAAAAACTCGAAGAAGAACGCCGCCTCGCCTACGTCGGCATGACCCGCGCCGAACAGCACCTCACCCTCTGCTTCGCCGAACGCCGCCGCTTCCAGGGCCAGGACACCTACCCGCAGCCCTCGCGCTTCATCCACGAAATCCCGGCGGAACTGACAGAAGCCGTGCGCCCGATGGTGTACAGCGGCATCAGCAAAATGCGGCAAAGCCGCGTAACGACGCCAGCCAGTGCCACAAACGACGCCCCCTTTCCCCTTGGCACGACCGTGCGCCACCCCAAATTCGGCGAAGGCTGCGTGCTCTCACTCGAAGGCAGCGGCGAACACCGCCGCATCCTTGTGAACTTCACCAATGCTGGGGAAAAATGGCTGGTACTGGCCTACGCCAAACTGGAAAAAGCCTGACGTCCCCGGCAACTATCCCGCTTGGCGGGCCCAGTATTGATGCCGCTTGGCGGGTCCAGTATTTATGCCGCTTGACAGGCTCAGTATTTATGCCGCTTGGCGGGCCCAGTATTTATGCCGCTTGGCGGGCCCAGTAATGACGCCGCTTGGCGGGCCCAGTATTGATGCCGCTTGACAGGCCCAGTATTGACGCCGCTTGGCGGGCCCAGTATTGA
>CAURDG010000107.1:0-5677 GCA_963523555.1 uncultured Cardiobacterium sp. | reverse complement strand
AGGGCAAGCAGGCAGAGGGTAGCAAGGCGCATGTGGATTCCTGTGGTTGACAAAGTGCGCATTATACTCTGCGTCGCTGGCGGATGGCCGCCAAGCGGGATAAATGCTGGCCTGCTATGCGTCACACAATATAAACCCCGCCGTAGCGGGGGAATGGGGCTTTAGAAGGATTTGCTGAATTCGAGGTACACGTCCTGGTCGTGATTGTCGTAGTAGAAGTGGTTGCTGGCGGTACGATCCCAACTGAAGGTCAGGCGTGGGGTGATGCCCCAGAAGTAGAGGTTGCGATTCCATAGGCTGAGGGTAACGCCGTATTCGTTGTCCTTGCGCTTGATGCCGAAGAAGTCGAGGCCGTCGTAGTTGCGCCTTGCGTAGGTGCCAACCAGACGGCTGGACATACCAAGGCCCCATTCTTGCCCCCAGCCAAGGTTCAGTCCATAGCGTTTGAAGGCGTCCGACTGATCCTGTGCCTGGCTGCGCATGGCGTTGATACCACCAAACCAGTATTGGCGCGCGTTCGGCGCGTAGAGGGCACTCAGGCCACCATAATACTGGTTACCATCCAGCCAGTCGCGGCGGTCATGCTGTTTGCGCATTGCCTGGGCAAAGCCGCTCAGGCGCCATTTCGGGGTAATCCAGTAGGAGGCAGAAAGGTCAGCCCCCATATTGGTTGAGTAGCCCTGGTTGCCATAGATGCGGCGTTGTACGAAGGGGATAAGGTTGATGTCCCAGCGGGCATTCTGCCAACCGCCGCCCATACCGAGGCGGAAACGGAAGTCATCGTAGTTGTGCGCGTTCCAGTACCAGTCGCTATTCATGCTGCCTTCAACCTGCGCATACCAACCGTTTGCAGCGGGCAGGCGGCGTTCGGCAGAGAGATCAAGGTGGATGCCATGTGCTTTTTTCGGCTCAGGGAAGGTCCAGGTGCCGCGTCCACCCTGGCGCTCACGTTCGCGTGGCGCGCCGTTGATGTTATTGTCGTAACGGTAGTAGGTGGCAGCGTTGAAGGTCCAGCTACGCCGTTCGCGCAGGGCGGTAAGGGCATCGTCCACGACTTTGCGGATATCGTCCGGCAGTTTGTCGGAGCGCAGTTTTTCCAGCTGACCACGCGCCGCTTCATCCTGGTGATCGGCCATAAGCGCCATCGCCAAGTGCAGACGCACCGGTTGCAGGCTGGGATCTTCGGCAATCATTTCACGGAAACGGGCGATGGCAAGCGAGAGGTTCCCCTGGTTGCGCGCCTGCATCGCTTCGCCGAAGCGCAGCAGCATTTTGTCCTGTTTGTCTGCAGGGAGTTTGCGGTAGATGGGCAGCAGCATGGTGACAGCATCGGTGTTACCACTGATGATGGCGCTATCCAGCGCGTTGGCGAGCAGGGCGGGGTCAGCCAGTAGTTGCTCTTCAGTCACTTCTATGACGTTTTCTTTTACCTGCTGGTTTTTTTGTTTATCGGCTGCCGCTCTTTCTGCCGAGGCAGGCAGTTTTTCATCGGGGGTGTGCAGGTCGGGGGTGGTTACCACCGGATTAGGAGCTGCGTAGAGGGTGGTGGCAAGCAGAGCGGGGAAAAATGTGGGAAGGAGGCGCATGTTTGTATTGGCTCTCGTTGTAAAAAATGACGCGCAAGTATAGCGCCTGACAGGTGTTTCTTCTCAATTACGACGCAGTGTGTTTTGTTGTTTTTTACCGTGTTTTTGTCGTTGTTTTATGTGATTTGTTTGCGGATAATGTGGGCTAGTTGTTCAACTGTGAGGTGCTTATGATTGTCCTGTGGTTGGTTCTGGTCATCGTCTTCATCGTGCTGGCGACGGCCAAGTTGAAATGGCATCCCTTCCTCGTGCTCCTGCTCGCCTGCTTTGTCACGGCCTTCTGCTATCAGCTGCCGTTGACCGGCAAAACCGGCATTACCGCCATTATCGGCACGGGTTTTGGCAATATTCTTGGCTCAATCGGTCTGGTCATCACCCTGGGGACGATTATCGGCCTGGTGCTGGAAAAGACCGGTGCGGCGCTGGTCATGGCGGAATCGGTGGTGAAAGTCATCGGCCCGCGTTTCCCAACGCTTGCCATGTCAATCGTCGGCGCAATCGTTTCTGTGCCGGTATTTTGTGATTCAGGCTTTGTCATCCTGCATTCGTTGAAGGAATCGCTGGCGAAGCGGATGAAGGTGTCATCGGTGGCGATGAGCGTCGCTCTTGCTACTGGTCTTTATGCCACGCATACGTTTGTACCGCCGACGCCGGGTCCGATTGCCGCCGCCGGCAAGCTCGGGCTGGAGAATCAGCTGGGACTGGTCATCGGTATGGGGCTGCTTGTTGCCGTCGTGCCAATTTTGAGCGGCTGGTGGTGGGCGAACCGCTTTTTGCATGAAGCGCCGGACGGTGCCGCTACTGCTGCGGATGCAGCCGCTGCCGACAAGGCACAGGCGATTCGCGACGGCTACGGCACACTGCCCTCTCCTGCTGCCGCTTTCATGCCGATCGTGGTGCCGATTGTGCTGATTTGCCTCGGCTCAATCGCCGCTTTCCCGACGCATCCGTTTGGTAATAGCACGGCGCTCGAGACATTTACTTTCCTCGGCACGCCGCTCAATGCGCTGCTGATTGGCCTGTTCCTCTCCTTCCTGCTGCTGCGCGGCGATAAATCGGCGCATATCGGCACGATTATCAGCGACGGCATCGTCACTTGTGCGCCGATCCTGCTGATTACTGGCGCAGGTGGCGCCTTCGGCGAGGTGTTGAAAGCAACGCCGGTCGCCGCTTATGTCGGTGAGACACTGAGCCGCAGCGGAGTCGGGCTGTTCATGCCGTTTATCGTCGCCGCTGCGCTGAAATCAGCGCAGGGTTCGACCACGGTCGCGCTGATTACTACCGCTGCCATCGTTGAACCGCTGCTGGCGCAAATGGGGCTGGACAGCGAAATGGGCCGCGTGATGTGCGTGATGGCCATCGGCGCCGGAGCGATGACGGTATCGCACGCCAACGATAGCTTCTTCTGGGTCGTCACCCAGTTCAGCCGCATGAGCGTCGGCCAGGGCTACCGCACGCAGACGACCGCCACCGCCATTCAGGGTATAAGCGGTATCGTTTGGGTATGGCTACTCAGCAAGATGTTCCTATGAAAATCGTGATTGCGCTGGATTCTTTTAAAGAATCGCTAACAGCAGCAGCGGCCTGCGACGCGGTTGCGCGCGGCTTCCGTGCCGTGTTGCCACAGGCGGCATACCACTGCGTGCCGATGGCCGACGGCGGCGAAGGCACGACGGCAGCGCTGGTCGCGGCGCGCGGCGGCGAGTGGCGAAAAGTGCTTGTGCAAGGCCCGCTTGCTCGTCCCGTCACCGCCCGTTATGGTCGCCTGCCCGATGGCAGCGTGGTGATGGAAATGGCGGAAGCGGCCGGATTACACCTGCTTGCCCCCACCGAACGCGATCCGCGTCTGACTTCCACCTTCGGCGTCGGCGAAATGCTGTGTCACGCGCTGGCCGGCGGCGCGCGCCACATCATCCTCGGTATCGGTGGCAGCGCCACCAATGACGGCGGCGCGGGGATGCTGCAAGCGCTCGGCGTGCGCCTGCTGGATGAGAAAGGCAGCGAACTGCCACGCGGCGGGGTAGCATTGTCCCGCTTGGCGCGCGCCGATTTCAGCGATCTGCTGCCCGATTTGCGCGACTGCACCCTGCAAGTCGCCT
The DNA here is from genome assembly GCA_963523555.1 of uncultured Cardiobacterium sp. Lineage (GTDB taxonomy): Bacteria > Pseudomonadota > Gammaproteobacteria > Cardiobacteriales > Cardiobacteriaceae > Cardiobacterium. The sequence continues at coordinate 1,992 of CAURDG010000107.1, read as the reverse complement.
GCGACGTCAATAACCCGCTCTGCGGCGAACGCGGCGCCAGCGCCATCTTCGGCCCACAAAAAGGGGCGGATGCGGCGACCGTCGCCGAGCTGGATGCGGCCCTGGCTCACTATGCCGCCGTGCTCACCGCTTCCGGTCTGCCCGACAAACGGGAAACGCCCGGCACAGGTGCCGCCGGCGGCCTGGGCTACGCGCTGGCACTGCTCGGCGCCGAACTTACCTCCGGTATCAGTCTGGTGATGCAGGCGGCGGGACTGGCAGATGCCTTGCGCGGTGCCGATCTGGTCATCACCGGCGAAGGACGGATTGACGGGCAGACCCGCCTCGGCAAAGTGCCATTTGGCGTGCTGCAACTCGCCCGCGCGCAGGGTGTGCCGGTGATTGCCCTTGCCGGCGTCCTCGGCGCAGGCGCAGAAACGCTGACCGACGACGGCTTCACCGCCATCTTCCCCTCTATCGCCGCTCTCGCCCCGCTCGCCGATACCCTGGCGCAGGGCGCGGCAAATCTTGAACGCACCGCGCGGCAAATCGCCGCTGTGTGGCAATTGGGACGGCGCGGCTAAGCCGCGCCCTTTGCCCGTCTTCCCGTGCTGTGGCACAATTTCGCTCGCCATTTCTTTAACATTGCAGATAAGACAAATATGACGAGCGAAATCACGATAAATCCCAACGACGTACAAATCGAAAACGGCTGGAAGACCGCCCTTTACGACGAATTCGGCAAACCCTACTTTGTCCGCATCAAGCAAATCCTGATGGATGCCAAGGAAGCGCACATCCCCGTTTACCCGCCAGGCGGCCTCATCTTTAACGCCTTCAACCGTACCCCGTACGACAAAGTACGCGTGGTCATCCTCGGTCAGGACCCCTACCACCAGCCCGGACAGGCGATGGGGCTTTCCTTTTCCGTGCCGCATGGCGTGCGTGTGCCGCCCTCGCTGCAAAACATCTACAAAGAACTCGAACGCAGCATCCCCGGCTTTGTCCCGCCCGATCACGGCGACCTGAGCGCTTGGGCGGATCAGGGCGTGCTGCTGCTCAACGCCAGCCTCACCGTCGAGCGCGGCAAAGCGGGCAGCCACAGCCGCATCGGCTGGCAGACCTTCACCGATGCCGTCATCGAAACCCTGTCCAGAGAACGCAGCGACATCATCTTCATGCTGTGGGGCAACTACGCCAAGGACAAAATCCGCCTGATCGATGCCGACAAGCACTACATCCTCACCGCCGTACACCCCTCGCCACTGGCGGGCAACGGCTTCATCGGCTGCTCACACTTCGCCAGCGCCAACCAGATCCTCGAATCGCGCGGCGAAACGCCGATTAACTGGCAGGTGTGATGTCCATCGGGAGAGCATAAATATATTCAGGAAACGGAATAGCTCTGCAAATGCTTGCAAAGTTTGTTAGATGACATGTATCATTTCACGTCTAGAACATACAGGAGAGATGGCAGAGTGGTTTAATGCACCGGTCTTGAAAACCGACGAGGGTTCACGCCCTCCCAGGGTTCGAATCCCTGTCTCTCCGCCAATTGAGAAAAAATGCTATGTTAAATGGCATTTTTTTGGCCCCCATCATAGGGGCTGTTGATAAGTGATTTCTGATTCCTAGAGTATAGTTAAATAGCAAAAAAAACAGTAACTATCAAAATCATGACCTATCCAGCCCATATCCGTAAAAAATCCTTACAGAACTTGACGATATGGTCGGATCACTAATTAAAGGGTAATAAGGATAAAGAACCAAAACAGCAGGGCATTCACATCAGCCAATCGCCATTGCTTCCTCAACCGCTTGATCCATACCTACGTTTTCTCTATCAGGTTGAAATCCGGGCTATAGGCGGAAGCCACAGCACCGTATGTCCCTCAGCCTGCAACGCATCCAGCGTGTCCTGCCGCTTGTGGAAGGAAGCGTTGTCCATCACGATCACACTGCAGGCGGGCAGTTCCGGCAGCAGTATTTTTGTCACCCACGTGTGAAAAACAT
>CAURDG010000106.1:0-5685 GCA_963523555.1 uncultured Cardiobacterium sp. | reverse complement strand
GCGCCGGGGGCGATGAGCAGGGCGATGACGAGGATGGCGCCGACGGTTTGCAGGGCAGCGACGACGGCGGCGCTGACGAGGAGGAAGAAGAGCCAGCGCAGGCGGTTTACGGCGAGTCCGGCGGTTGTGGCCTGGATGTCGTCGAAGAAGAGCAGCATCAGGTCGTGCCATTTGAGGGCGAGGATGGTGAGCGAGATGGCGCAGATGGCGAGCATTTGCCACAGGTCGTGGTCGTCGATGCCGAGGATGTTGCCGTAGATGACGGCTTGCAGGTTCACCGCCGTCGGGTAGAGCGAGATGATGAAGAGGCCGGCGGCGAAGAAGAGGGTAAAGACGAAGCCGATGATGGCGTCCTGACGCAGCATGGGCAGGCGTTTCAGGAGGAGCATGGCGGCAGCGGCAAGGATGCCGGTGGTGAAGGCTCCGAGGGCGTAAGGCAGGCGCCACAGGTAGGCGAGCGCGACGCCGGGGACGACGGCATGGGAGAGGGCGTCGCCAATGAGCGACCAGCCTTTGAGCATGAGGTACACCGAGAGCAGGGCGCAGACGCCGCCGACCGCCGCGCTACTCAGTAGTGCTTTGAGCATGAAGTCGTAAGAGAGTGGTTCGAGCAGGGCGTTCACGAGCTGTTGTTCCGGTTATCGACGAAGACGGCGGGGTGTTCGTCGTCGCTGATGATGCGTACTTGCGGGGCAACGTCGCCAAGGCCGATGTTTTTCAGGACGCTGCCGAAGGCGCGTTCGAGGTTATCAACGGTGTAGATGTCATCAATACCGCCGTGGGCGATGATGCTGCGGTTGATGAGGACGACTTCGTTGCAGTATTGCGGCACGGCGCCGAGGTTGTGCGTGGAGACGAGCATGAGGTAGCCCTCGCTGCGCAGGGTTTTCAGGAGTTCCATTACCGCGTATTCGGTTTTGGCGTCCACACCGGTAAAGGGTTCGTCCAGAAGGATGATGCGGCTTTCCTGGGCCAGCGCACGGGCGAGGAAGACGCGCTTTTTCTGCCCACCGGAGAGTGCGCCGATTTGCCGTCCGGCAAGATCAGCGATACCGAGGCGCTCCAGCGCGGCAGCGACTGCGGCGTGGTCCTGCGGCCGCGCACGGCGCAGGAAGCCCATATGGCCGTAGCGGCCAAGCATGACCACGTCTTTGACGAGGATGGGGAAGTGCCAGTCGATATTCTCGCTTTGCGGAACGTAGGCGATGCCGTTCTGCCGCATCGCCTGGGCGACGGGCAGGCCATTGACCTGCACCGTGCCGGTTTGCGGGCGGACGATGCCCATGATGGTGTTGAACAGGGTCGATTTGCCGGAGCCGTTCACCCCGACGAGGGCACACACGGTGCTGCCCGCGAGGGTGAAGCTGACGTTTTCGATGGCGCGGTGCCCGTTCGGGTAGGTAACGCTGACGTTTTCTACCGCAAGCGAAGGCATATCAGGGTTGGAAGCCATTGATGACGGTATCCGTGGTTACTTTGAGCAGGTCGAGATAGGTCGGCACCGGGCCGTCGGCGGTCGAGAGGGAATCTACGTAGAGCACGCCGCCGTATTTGGCGCCAGTTTCTTTGGCGACTTGTTTTGCAGGCTTGTCGGAAATGGTGCTTTCGCTGAATACCACCGGAATTTTGTTGGCGCGGACGGTTTCAATCAGGGCGCTGACTTGTTGCGGTGTGCCCTGCTGTTCAGCGTTGATCGGCCACAGATAGGCTTCTTTGAAGCCGAGATCTTTGGCGAGATAGCTGAATGCGCCCTCGCTGGAAACCAGCCAGCGTTGTTCCGCCGGGATTTTTTCGACTTCCGCTTTCAGTTTGGCATCCATTGCATCCAGTTTGGCGAGATAGGCAGCGGCGTTTTTGTGGTAATTGTCGGCATGAGCGGGGTCGTGCTTGGCGAGCGCCTTTTCGATGTTTTGCACATAGATTTTGGCGTTGGCGACCGACATCCAGGCGTGCGGGTTTGGCTTGCCGTCATAATCGCCGCCGTGAATGGACATCGGCTCGATGCCTTCGGTCACGACCACGGACGGCACACCTTTGACGTTGGCAAAGAAGCGCTCAAACCAGCGTTCCAGATTGAGTCCGTTCCAGAGAATCAAATCTGCCTGCTGCGCCTTGACCAAATCCTGCGGCGTCGGTTCATAATCGTGAATCTCCGCGCCCGGCTTGGTGATGGACAGCACCTGTGCATCATTGCCCGCGACTTCTTGCGCCATATCGGCGATAACGGTGAAGGTGGTAACCACGGTGAACGGCTTGTCGGCAGCAAAAAGTGGTGCGCAAAAGCCGCAAAGCAACAAGAAAAAGAGTTTTTTCATCATAAACCTCGTTAAAAATGTGTGAAAAATTGGGTGTTTGCCCGTGAGCTACGATACGCCGTTATAAATTTCCTGTAAATAGGAAATTCTCGCATTTGTAATTTTCAATCATTATTTGGCGGATGTTCCGTGATGCTTGTTGGGTGTTCAGGCGCTGTCTGGCGTGAAAAAACCCGCTCTGCGGGCTTTTTTATTTCCTCATACGGGCAAACGACGGCGCCTTTTGTTTGTCCGCCGATGCCGTTGCGCTGTGTTGCTGTGGCGGGGACAGCGGTCGTTGCACGGCATCTGGCGGCAGCAGTTGAGCCAATTCGTCTAGTGCCTGGCGATAAACCTTGCGCTTGAAATGCACAACCTGCGAGGGTGGCGCGAAGTAATCAATCCAGCACCATTCGTCAAATTCCGGCGGTTGCCCGGAGGCGTGCAAATTCACCGCCGGATCACCGCTTTCGAGACGCAGCAGGAACCATTTTTGCTTCTGCCCGATGCATTGCACCATGCCGGGCCGACGGCGGCGGCGGTAGCGCACCGGCAGGCGGTAATAGAGCCAGTCGCGCGTTTCGCCGAGCAACGACACATCCGCCGGAACAAGGCCGGTTTCTTCAAAGAGCTCGCGCCACATCGCCTGTTCGCTTGATTCGCCGGCGTTAATCCCGCCCTGCGGGAATTGCCAGGAATCCTGCCCGCTACGGCGTCCCCAAAAGGCCTGGTTGTGTGCGTTAAGCAGGACGATACCGACATTAAAACGGTAGCCCTTTGCATCAAAAATATTGTTATCAGGTTGATCATTATCCATGTGGCTATTCTTTCATATGCGCCGCCGCCGCACAACGCGCCGCCTGTGAAAAGGTTTGACTATGCGGCGGTTTGCCGTTACATTAAATTCAAATAACATTACTTCCCATCCACATGTACGTTTGTATTTGCCAAGGCATTACCGATCGCCAAATCATTGACGCTATCGCCCAAGGACATGACAGCACTACCGCCATTGCCGCCACATTGGGCGCAGGCAGTTGCTGCGGCAGATGCTGCGAGACGGTGGAAAATCTGGTTGAATCCCACGCCAAGCCAGCGGTTTATCACGCGGCCTGAATCAAAAAAGCCCCAGATTTCCGGGGCTTTTTTATGGACTCAATTACTCGTCATCGTCCTCATCTGCAAACGGGTCTTTCATTTTGCCACCGCCAAACGGAGCCTCCTCACCCTTGAGGAGTCGCTCGATATTGCTGCGGTGGCGATAGAACAGTATGCCGACGATGATGAATACCGCCGTCAACATATAGGCCCAGTCTTTCCCTGGCGTATAAAAAATAGAGGCGATCGCAACAAAGGCAGCGGCAGACAAGGCGGAAAGCGAAGAAATGCGCGTGTTATAAAACACCGCGCCCCAAATAGCGGCACCAAGCAGGGCGACGATGGGATTCCAGGCAAGCAGTACGCCAAAGGCCGTTGCCACCCCTTTGCCGCCTTCAAAATTGAAGAATATCGGATATAAATGGCCGAAAAACGCGCCAAGGCCGACTAGCACAATCACCAAATCATCAATGCCGGCCGGGAAAAAACGACGCAAAATGATGAAAACCACAACAGGGATAAGGCCTTTCAGCAAATCGCCTGCCAAGGTGATGGCAGCAGCCTTTTCCCCGGCAATGCGCAACACATTTGTCGCCCCCGGATTGCCTGAGCCGAGCGTACGCGGATCGCCAAAACCCATGGCGCGGCAGACAATCACCGCCGATGATAACGAGCCGCAAACATAGCCGGCAATTGCGCCGAAAAAGCAAAAAAGAAAATGTTGCATAACACCCCCTGAGTGCGATAATTCAGAAAAAGCCATTCATAACCCTATGACTATGCAAGACATCATCTACATCCATGCAATACGGGTACGAACCGTCATCGGCATTTTGCCCCATGAACGCGCGGCGAAGCAAACCCTCATCATCAGCTGCGAACTGGGCACCGACACCCGTGATGCCGGCGAAGCGGATGACATCAAGCAGGCGCTAGATTACGCCGCCATCTGTGCCGACATCATAAAATATGCAGAAAACAGCCAATACGGCCTCATCGAAGCCTTCGCCGAACACCTTGCCGCGCACCTGCTTACCGCCTACCCGCTTGCCGCCAATATCCGCCTCGACATCCAGAAACCCGGCGTACTCGAAGCCACGCGGGAAGTCGGGCTGCGAATCTACCGTGAGCGAAAGTGAGGCACTATAATGCAGCCGCTTAAAATCTGGCGGTATCCGGCGTAGGGCAGCCTGCCGCACAAAAAAACCACATCAAACACAGCGGTCGCTATTCCCTTGGCCGCCTCATTCACCGTTATTACCCAAAAAGGAAAACACATGTACAGACAACACTATGCGGCAGACGTGACTGAAAAACTCAACGGAGAGACCGTCAAAGTTGCCGGCTGGGTACACCGCCGACGCGACCACGGCGGCGTCATCTTCATTGACCTGCGCGACCGCAGCGGTCTCGTGCAAATCGTTATCGACCCCGACACCGCCGAAGCCTTCGCTCTTGCCGAACAAGTGCGCAGCGAATACTGCCTCGCCATCGAAGGCCGCGTCCGCCTGCGTCCGGCTGGCACCGAAAACCCCGACATGACCAGCGGCAAAATCGAAATCCTCGGCAAGGTGCTCACCATTCTCTCCAAATCCGAAGCGCTGCCCTTCCAGCTTGACGAGGACAACGTCTCCGAAGAAGTTCGCCTGAAAAACCGCACCATTGACTTGCGCCGTGAAGTCATGCAGAAAAACCTCATCCTGCGCAGCAAAGTCGCCTCCTCCCTGCGCCGCTACCTGGATGATCACGGCTTCTTCGATATCGAAACCCCGATGCTGACCAAAGCCACTCCGGAAGGCGCGCGCGACTACCTCGTCCCCTCACGCACCCACCCCGGCAAATTCTTCGCCCTGCCGCAATCGCCGCAACTCTTCAAACAAATGCTGATGATGAGCGGCTTTGACCGCTACTACCAAATCGTGCGCTGCTTCCGCGACGAAGACCTGCGCGCCGACCGCCAGCCCGAATTCACCCAGCTTGATATCGAAACCTCCTTCCTTGAAGAAGAAGACATCATGCAACTCATGGAAACCATGATTCGCGGCATCTTCAAAGAACACCTGAACGTCAATCTGCCTGATCCCTTCCCGCGCATGACCTACCGCGAAGCCATGCGCCGCTACGCCTCGGACAAACCTGACCTGCGTATCCCGCTCGAACTCGTGGACATCGCCGACCTCGTCAAAGACAGCGGCTTCAAAGTCTTTGCCAGCGTCGCCGCCCAAGAAAACGGTCGTGTTGTTGCCCTGAAAATCCCCGGCGGCAACAAACTCACCCGCAAAGAAATCGACGA
>CAURDG010000105.1:0-5693 GCA_963523555.1 uncultured Cardiobacterium sp. | reverse complement strand
GCCTGGTTCTTGGTGAGGAAGGCGATGCTCCAGTCGTAGGTGGCGGCAACGCGGTTCTTGAAGGTCACGAGGGCAAGGATGTGCACGATGACCCAGATAATCCAGGCGATGACGCCATGCACGCTGCGCCCACCCGGCAGGTCGGCAACGGCGGAGAGGCGGCCGATCATCGCCATGTCGCCCTTGTGCTTGTAAACGAAGGGTTTGCCCTCGCGCCCGAAGTATTTGCCGAGGTATTTGCCCTGTGCTTTGGCGACTTGTCCCAGTTGCGGATGGCCGTTCGGGTAGTCAGGATCGCCTTCAACCAGGGCACAGTCACCAACGGCATAGACGTTTTCCAGACCCTGCACGCGCAGTTGCCTGTCCACACGCAGGCGGTTACCACGTCCGTAGCAGCTTTCCGGAATGCCCGCGAGCTTGACCGCCGTCACCCCTGCCGTCCAGATGAGGCTTTTTGCGGCGAGGGTGGCGCCGCTTTTCAGGGTGATGGTCTGGCCGTCGTAGGCGGTTACGGCGTCGTTATAGATGATGTCCGCGCCGAGTTTTTTCAGCGTGGCCTCGGTGTAGCGCTGCGAGACTTCGCGCATCGGTGGCAAGAGGACAGGGTCAGCGGTTACCAGTGTCAGTCGGCCATGATCGCCTTCAAGTTCGGGATAGTCTTTGCTGAAGATGTCGCGCCGCATTTCGGCGAGGATGCCGGTCAGCTCGACGCCGCTTGCACCGCCACCGGCGACGACAAGGTGCAGGTACGGGGCCCGCGCGTTTTTGTCGATGCTGCACGCTTCTTCCAGCTGGCGCAGGATGGTGTTGCGGATGGCCAGCGCGTCGCCGAGGGTTTTCATGGTGTAGGCATTCTGCTCGACTTCGCGGTTGCCGAAATAGTTGGGCTGGCTGCCGAGGGCGATGATGAGGGTGTCGTATTCGACGCTGCCGCCCTGTTCGAGGAAGATATGGCGCGCGTTGCAGTCCACGCGGGTGACGGTGCCCTTGCGGAAACGCACGCGCGGGTGACGGTTGAAGAGTTTGCGGAAAGGATAGCTGATATCCGACGGCGACATGAAGCCGGCGGCGACCTGGTATATGAGTGGCGGGAAGAAGTTGTAGTTGTTTTTGTCGATGAGGGTGATGCTGTAAGCGGGGTTACGGCCAAGATCGCGGGCAATATTCACGCCGGCAAAGCCGCCGCCGATGACGACAATTTTTTTCATGCTGTCCTTGTGGGGTTGATTGGGGGGCGCGGATTATAGGGCGTCGCGATGCGTCTGTACTTCTCCTGCATCAAGCAGACAGCTTGTGCTTGAAGCGCGCCAAGCGAGATAAACACTGATCTCTCCGGTAGCCGCCAAGCGGGATAAACACTGGACTCTCCGGCAGCCGCCAAGCAGAATAAATACCGGGTTTTTGAATACCTGTGAGCTAAACACCGGTTTACGCTTCGCATAACGTCAAAACCATAGTAGCGTTACTACTCCAACCATCTCTTCCGAGCTGCTATAACCTCCATGAACCGTATCAAAACACCCCACTCTGCAGAAATCAGCATAAAAAATAGCAAATTTATCGCCTACCTCTTCCCCATTACGGACGTCGCCGAAGCAGAAGCCCGGCTGGCTCAAGTCAAACGCGAACATCCCAAAGCCCGTCATTGGTGCTACGCCTACCGTCTCGGCGCAGAAGAATACCGCTGCAACGACGACGGCGAACCCTCAGGCACGGCCGGGCTGCCCATCTACCAACAATTACTGTCTTTTGACGTGAGCGATTCCCTGGCGGTTGTGGTGCGCTACTTTGGCGGGATTCTGCTTGGCACCAGTGGCCTCATCAAAGCCTATAAAGAAAGCACTCGTGCCGCCTTGCAGACGGCCGAACTGGAAGCATTAATTCCCCAGATCATCTTCCGCGCCACCGCCGGATACGCCCAGATGAGCACCCTCTATAACTACTGCCAGCGCGCCGGGGCAAAAATTCTGGAACAGGAAGTGGACTGGCAGTGCCGACTGCGGGCAAGCGTGGCGCAGGAACAATTTACCCAACTGCAAAGCCTGTTAGTGCAGCATCAGATTCAGGTGCAAATAGAAGAATAAAAGCACAGTATTTCACTCTTGCCGCGCCCCCCGGCAAAGGCTGGGAACGGTTTTTATACGGGATTTCAGTTTAATCACACACCAGGCGAGGTATGCCAATGCTCTTAATCCTTCATACAAATCTTCCCTGAATATTGCGCAAATGCGGAAAGATTGGCGTAAATGTCGTATGAAAAAATAAGCTGATTAGCTATAAATGCTGAATTTCTGTAACCACACGACTATCGAATCGAGCGCTCATCATGAATTTTTCTGTATAAAAAAGCGCGGCAGATGCCGCGCTTTTTTTATCGTCCGGATTCGCCTACCAGCCTACGCAGAGGGTGATGAGAGCGCCGAGGATAGCAATGGCGTAAAAAATATTACGTGTGCGATTGCCGATGTGAATGTGCAGGTCGTGCAGGACGTAGTAGAAGCGGTGCACGCCGTGCCACAACATGGCAAAGATGATGCCGACCAGAATCAGGTAAACGAAGTTGTTGGCTACCAGCCAGTGAATGCTGTGGTAGAACTTCGCCGGATCACCAAGCATACCGAAGGGCAACAGGACGCAGAGAACGAGGATAATCGGTGCAAGCGCGAGGGCCGCGATGGTGCCGCCAACCGAGAAAAGCCCCCAGTAGATGGGTTTCAGGTGACGGGTATGGCGGACGTGTTCATGTTTGAAACGCCACCAGTAGTTTTTGGTGCTTTGTTCGTTCATGGGTCTCTCCTCAGGACAGGCAGGCGACGAGTATCAGCAGGATGACGAGAACGCCACCGAATGCCGCCCAGCCGCCTTTGATGATGAGGTTGTCCGGCACAAATTTTTCGCCGCGCTGGATGCGGATGGCTTTCGGCATGGCTTCAAACCAGGTTTTGCTATTGAGCAGCGAGCCGACGATGGCAATGATGTTGATGAGCAGCATCAGCGGATTGTGCTGGAAGTGCATCCAGCCAAGCCAGGCGGCTTCGCTGTTTGCCAAAGCGGCGACACCGTAAAAGAGGTTGAAGGCAGCAATGGCGGTGGTGATGCTGGTCAGCTCGCGCAGCATGTACCAGCGGTAGGTACAGTTGGCTTTGTACCAGTCGTCGGGTTGGGCGTGATGATAGGGTTTGCGCGCCATGTCATGCCTCCTTGTTTTTCGGCGTTTTTTCGGGTTTGACGAGGTTCAGGCCCCAGTACGGCACGGCTGTCGCCTTGACCTGCTGGATAGCACCTGCAGGGTCAACGTGTTTCGGGCAGACTTCCGAGCAGCTGCCGACGAAGGTGCACGGCCAGACGCCGTTTTCGTCGATGAGTGCGCTGTAACGCTGGCGGTTGCCTTCGTCACGGTTATCAAGGTTATAGCGTTGCGCGAGAGCGATGGCGGCTGGACCCAAATAGTCGGCGTTGATACCGATTTGCGGGCAAGCCTGATAGCAGAGCATGCAGTTGATGCACATGGTGTACTGCTTGAATTTGGCCAGTTGCTCCGGGGTTTGCAGGTATTCTTTTTCGGCCAGCGCGCGCGGGTTTTTGGTGACGATAAAGGGACTGACGGCATTGAGCTTGTTGATGAAGGGGTCAAGGTCAACGACGAGGTCTTTTTCGATGGGGAAGTTATCCAGCGCACCGATGGTAATTTCGCCGACATCCGCGTATTCGCGCACAAAGGTCGAGCAGGCAAGACGCGGCTGCCCGTTGATTACCATTCCGCAGGAACCACAGACTTCCATGCGGCATGACCAGCGGTAAGCGATGCTCGGATCGAAGTCGGCTTTGAGCAGTTCGAGGGCATCCAGGATGGACATATCGGCTGTCCATTCGATCTCAAAGGGTTGCGCCCAGGGTTTTTCGTCCTCGTCGGGACGGTAACGCATCAGGTTGATTCGGATTTTTTGTGTCATGTTGGGTGCCTCTTAATGGTTCGCTTGTTCTGCTTCTGCGCCGTACACCCGTTTGGCCGGCTGGGACTTGGTGATGCAGACGTCGCTGTAGGCAATTTCCGGTTTTTCCCCGTTTTCTTGGTAGAAAGCCAGAGTGTGTTTGAGGAACTTGTCGTCGTCACGTTCGGGATAATCCAGCCGCTGGTGCGAGCCGCGCGATTCGGTGCGCTGTTCGGCGGAATAGATCATGGTTTCGGCGACATCCAGCAGGTAACCAAGCTCAATGGTGGTGAGCCAGTCGGTATTGAAGGTATCGCTGTGATCGGTAACGCGGACGTTTTTGTAGCGCGCTTTCAGTTCCTTGATTTTGGCACTGGCGCGGGCGCAGTTTTCAGCGCTACGATAAATACCGATTTCCGCTTCCATCATTGCGGTGAGTTCACGGCGGATATCCGCCGGTTTTTCGCTGCCGCCACTGCGGTTTTTCAGTTCGAGGAACGGCTGCCAAGCTTTTTCCGCAAGTTTGGTGAATTGTTCTTTGCTGGCGTGATAGCTGCTGCCGCTGGCGCGTTTCCAAGCGTCTTCGCCAGCTACTTTGCCAAAAACGCAGAGTTCGGCGAGTGAGTTCGAGCCAAGGCGGTTTGCGCCGTGCAGACCGACAGACGAACATTCACCAACAGCAAAGAGGCCTTGCAGGCGGGTCTCACAGCGCTGGTTGGTTTCAATACCACCCATGGTGTAGTGGGCGGTCGGGCGGACAGGAATCGGCTCGTGTACCGGATCAACGCCGACGAATTTTTTCGCCAGCGAGCAGATAAAGGGCAAACGCTCGGTAAGGTAGGCTTCACCGAGGTGACGCAGGTCAAGATTGACCACATCGCCACGCGGGTTCTGTACGGTACGGCCGGCTTTCCATTCGTGATAGAAGGCTTGCGAGAGTTTGTCACGCGGACCAAGTTCCATGTATTTGTTTTTTGGTTCACCAATCGGGGTTTCCGGCCCGAGACCGTAGTCTTGCAGATAGCGGTAACCATCTTTATTGGTGAGAATGCCGCCTTCGCCCCGGCAGCCTTCCGTCATCAGGATGCCGGAACCGGGCAGACCGGTCGGATGATACTGCACAAATTCCATGTCGCGCAGCGGTACGCCGTGACGGTAGGCAAGCGCCATACCATCACCGGTGACGATGCCGCCGTTGGTGTTAAAGGCGAAGACGCGACCGGCACCGCCAGTTGCGATGATGACGGATTTAGCCTGAACGGCACGCAGGACACCGTTTTGCACGTCGTAGCAAAGGACGCCGTGCAATGCGCCCTTCTCTTCAATCAGATCAACAGCGAAATGTTCGTCCAAACGGTGGATGTTGGGGAATTGCAGTGAGGTCTGGAACAGGGTGTGCAGCATATGGAAGCCGCTTTTATCCGCCGCAAACCAGGTACGCGGGATTTTCATCCCACCGAAACGGCGTACGTTGGCGCGTCCATCAGGTTTGCGCGACCATGGGCAGCCCCAGTGTTCAAGCTGGATCATTTCTTCGGTGGCGTGTTCGACGAAGTATTGCACCACGTCCTGCTCACACAGCCAGTCGCCACCTGAAACCGTATCGTTAAAGTGATATTCAAGCGAGTCATCTTCGCGCACCACACCTGCCGAGCCACCTTCTGCCGCCACAGTATGGCTGCGCATCGGATAGACTTTGGAAATCAGGCTGATTTTGGCATTGGGCGCACTGCGGGCGATTTCGATCGCGGCGCGCAACCC
>CAURDG010000104.1:0-5714 GCA_963523555.1 uncultured Cardiobacterium sp. | reverse complement strand
AGGCAGCAGCCGCCGTAGTGGCCGCCGACGGTGAAGGTGCATATTTGCAGGTAGTTATCGCCCACTTGCGGCAGGCACCACAGTTGCTGGTAGATGTGTTCTTGTGCGCCAAATTTGCCGGCGGTGGCGTCCAGTTCGTCGGTGCCAATCAGGGTAACGTTGTCGCCGCAGCGGCCGCCGATGGGTTTTTTCGCGTAGCCTTCGCTGACAAGCTCCGGGGTGAGGTGGTAGTCGGCATCGAGCAGGTAGCGGTGTTTGGGGAAGAGTTCCCACAATACGGGCAGGATGGCTTTGTTGCTGGGAATCGCCGTCCACAGCGGTTCGTACACCAGGACTTCCGGACGCAGCAACACGTCAATAAGGCGCACGGTGTCACCGGGGTAGCCGGTGCGGATGGGCGGGGCGACTTCGCGGCCATCCGCGTCTTCGCGTAGTTGTTCCAGCACGGTTTCCCAGGCCCAGGTTTTCCACACGGAGAGGATTTGCTGGTCGTCGTTGTCAAGCAGGCGGCCCCGGCTGTCCCAGTGCAGTCCTTCGGTGCCGTACACGGTTTTGGTGCGGATGCCTGCGCTGGCGAGTGCGCTCTGCATGAAGCGGGCGTGGTAGGTTTCTTCGCTGTCGTGGTCTTGCAGGATGTGCACCAGCGGCGCGTGGTTGCGGTGTTTCCAGCAGTCGGTGAGCGCGTTTTTCAGACTCCGGCCGGGATCTGTGCCTGTGTGCAGGCCGCCCGCCGTCGCCCAGCGTGCGAGGATGGCGCCCGTTTCGGCGTGGCAGGAGGCGGAGTCGGCGTTGTATTCGTAGGATTTGAGGCCGCGTGCGTCAAGACAGAAGTCCAGCCGTCCGGTGATGGTCTGGTGACGGCGGTTTTGCCACGACAGGCGCAGGCGCGGCCAGAGCAGGCGCGGGATGTTGAAGTTTTGCAGCAGGTGGTCGTCTTTGAGGACGCGGTCGGTGGCGTGCAGGTACATCAGGTGTACTTCGTTGGTGGCGCGGATGAGTTCGTGCTGGGCGCTTTCCGAAAGGGTGTAGTAGCGGTAGGGATCGCCGCTGGTCAGTTGTTGTCCGCCCATCGCGGCGACAAAGGCGCCTTCGAGCGGGTCGGCCTCATTCAGCCACGGCTGCGCGAACTGGCCATGCTCCGGCAGGCGGGCACTGCGGATGGTGAGCAGTTCCGGCGGCGGCACGGGCTGCGCCAGGCTGTGTGCAGGGTCGGCGGTCTGTATCATCCAGCCGAGGATGTCCGTGTCGGTGAAGGTGTCGTGCAGGGTGTGGCCGCCAGACGCGTCCACGGTCATCATCAGTTCTCGTGTCCACTGCTGGCCGCGCGGCAGGCGGGAATGGATGACGTTCTGCTCGGCGATGCGGATGCGGTCGGGCAATACCTCGGTGATGATGGCGACGTGGCCGGTGCGCTCGAATTCGCCGCCTTCGTCCCAAATCAGCAGCGCCCCCGCCTCAGGCCGCTTGCGGCTGCCGTTGGCATAGGCTTGCAGCGGCAGCAGGGCATCGTTGACCACCTGGCGCAGGAAACGCAGCGAGAAGATTTCGTAAGCCATGCCGACATCGGTGAAGACCATGCCGTGATTGAGGTAGAGGTAGCGACGGGCGAACTCGACGCACTGCCATTTGTAGCCCATGTATTCGTCGCCGAGGTAACTGCGGTAGGCAGCATCGTCGGGAAACTCGCGCTCGTCGGCGCTGTCATAGTCGGAAGAATAGATGGCGATGCCGCCCGGCGCGTAACCAAGCAGGCTGCCGAAAGGGTCGTTGGTGTGGATGTTGGCGGATTTTTCAGGGCTGGTTTCGGACATGGGAATGGGTCGTTGTTATAGGAAGGGCGCGATTGTACGCCTCTGCGCAAAGGGTGGCGTAGGAGCGAAGAGCAATGCCTTCATGCGGGAGGACACGGAATAGCCACTATAAACGACATCCACGGCAGCAAATCCAGCATTTATCCCGCTTGGCGCCCCCGCAAGGATGCGCAGCATATCCTCACCTGTACGCTACAATGCCCATCCGCTCACACCCTGCCCCCTTATGACCACCGCTATTCCCGCCCTGAATCCCCAGCAAACCGAAGCCGTCACCTACCTCGGCGGCCCGCTGCTCGTCGTTGCCGGCGCCGGCAGTGGCAAGACTGGCGTTATCACCCAGAAAATCGCCTGGCTGGTGCGTCAGGCACGTTATCCGGCGAACAGCATCTATGCCCTCACCTTTACCAACAAAGCTGCACGGGAAATGGGCGAGCGGGTGCGCGCCATCCTCGGCAAAGAAGCGCGCGGCCTGCATATCTCAACCTTTCACCGCCTGGGCCTCGACATCCTGCAAAAAGAACACCTGGCGGCAGGATTGCGGCGCAACTTCACCATCTTCGATGCCCGCGACGGCGCGACCCTCATCAAAGAACTGAGCAAACAGGAAGACGACGCGCAAGTCCGGCAGATACAAGCGCAAATATCGGCCTACAAAAACGCCAACATCGCGCCCGCCACCGCGCGCAGCCTCGCCCAAAACGACGAACAGGTGCTGGCCGCGCACATCTACCACCACTACAACGAACGCCTGCGTGCTTACAACGCCGTCGATTTCGACGACCTCATCACCCTGCCGCTTGCCCTTTTCAAAAACCATGACGACGTGCGCACCCGCTGGCAGCACCGCATCCGCTACCTGCTCATCGACGAATACCAGGATACCAACGACAGCCAGTACCAACTGCTGCAACTGCTCGTCGGCGCAGCCGCCGCCTTCACCGCTGTTGGTGATGACGACCAGTCCATCTACGCCTGGCGCGGTGCGCGTCCGGAAAACATCGCCCACCTGCACGAAGACTACCCGACCCTGAAAACCGTCAAACTCGAACAAAACTACCGCTGCCACCAGAAAATCCTCGCTGTCGCCAACGCCCTGATCGCCCACAACCCGCACATCGTCGAAAAAGCCCTGTGGTCCACCCTGACCGAAGGCGAGGGCGTACACGTCATCGCCGCGCGCACCGACGAAGGCGAAGCCGAACAAATCATCCGCGACATCCACCTGCGCAAAATCCGCGAAAACCGCAAAAACAGCGACTTCGCCATCCTATACCGCAGCAACATCCAGGCGCGCCAATTCGAACAACAACTGCGCGAACAAAACCTGCCCTACAAAATCAGCGGTGGCACCAGCTTCTTCGAACACAGCGAAATCCGCGACCTGCTCGGCTACCTGCGCCTCATCAACAACCCCGACGACGATGCCGCCTACCTGCGCGTCGTCAACACCCCCAAGCGGGAAATCGGCGCGGCCACGCTCGCGAAACTCGGCGAATACGCCGCGCGCCGCCGCGTCTCGCTCAGCACCGCCGCCGGCGAAATCGGCTTCGCCAGCGAAATCGGCAACAAAGCCTACCAGCACCTGCAAACCTACAACCAATGGCTGCGGCAAATGCAGCGTGAGGCGGAAAGCGCCCTGCCGCTCGACATCCTGAACCGCGTCATCAACGACATCGAATACGACGACTACCTCTACGACCTGCACAAAACCCCGGCCAAAATCGAAGTCCGGCAAAAACGCGTCAACCAACTGCGCGACTGGATCGGTAAACTGCAAGAAGAACGCGACAGCCTCGACGCCCTCATGCAGCACCTCACCCTGCTCGACATCCTCGACCGCCAGGAACAAGAACAAGACGCCATCCAGCTCATGACCCTGCACAGCGCCAAAGGCCTCGAATACCCCATCGTGTACATCGCTGGCTGCGAAGAAGAACTCCTGCCGCACCGGAACAGCCTGGAAAACGACGACGGCATCCGCGAAGAACGCCGCCTGCTCTACGTCGGCATGACCCGTGCCAAAGAAACCCTCATCCTCAGCTACGCCAAAACCCGCCGTCGGGGCGCCGAACTGCAAACGAGCGAGCCCAGCCGCTACCTCGACGAACTGCCCGAAGACGGCGTGCAATGGCACGACGGACGCACCCCGCCCGACCCCGTCGTCGAACAACAAAAAAACGAAGAATTCTTTGCCGACCTGCAAACAATGCTGCGACAATAAAGCCACACACCGGCACACAAACCAAGGAGCAACCCGTGAGCCTGCTGAAAAAAAACAAAAAAAACCTGACCCTCGAAGAACAGCACGACGCCGAACAATACGCCGCCTGGCACCAGGAAGCCCAGCAAGGCGATGCCGCCGCCCAATTCCGCATCGGCTGGATGCATGCCAACGGCCACGGCGTCGCCCAGGATGACCGCCGCGCGCTGGACTGGTACCAAAAATCCGCCGCCCAAGGCTTCGCCGCCGCCCAGTGCAACCTCGGCTGGATGTATGGCGAAGGCCGGGGCGTTGAAAAAAACGACGAACAAGCCGCCTACTGGTACGAAAAAGCCGCCATCCAGGGCGACAAACAAGCCCAATACAACCTCGGCAACCTCTACATCGCCGGCATCGGCGTGGACAAAGACGAACGCCGCGCCGCCTTCTGGTTCGTCCAGGCCGCGCAGCAGGACGACGTTGAAGCCCAATACAACCTCGGCAACCTCTACTTCCGGGGTGAAGGCGTCACCCAGGATGACCGCCGCGCCGCGCGCTGGTACGAAAAAGCCGCGCAACAAGGCTACGCCAAAGCCCAATGCAACCTGGCCATGATGTACGAACGTGGCCGGGGCGTCGCGCAAAACCCCGAAATCGCCGCAGAATGGTACGGCTGCGCCGCCGAACAGGGCGACAGCAAAGCCCAATACCGCCTCGGTCTGCTCTACGAAAAAGGCGAAGGCGTACCGCAGGACGACAACATGGCCTACTACTGGCTGGAAAGTGCCGCTGCCCAGGACAACGAAAGCGCCATCGCACGCCTCGAATACTACCAGGAGCGCACCGTGGTGGACTGGTACCGCCAGACCACCAACCAGGGCACCCCACCGCTTGCCGACGACGGCGAACACTACTACGACATGACCTACGACGGCGCAACCGACTACTACCCGCTCGGCGTCCTGCACCGCGAAGGCTGGCAAAAACTCGACGAATACCAGCAAAGCCTGAAAAGCATCGAATACAACATCAGCCCCGAAACCATCGCCGCCGTCGAAGCCGAAAACAAGCGCAGCCCCATCTGGATTGATCCGATTGCCGACGAAGACGACAACGACGCCTACTACGACCCCATCCTCAATACCCGCGAAAACAATGGTCTCCTGTACAGCGACGCCGGCTACCGCCGCGCCATCGCCAGCTTCAACCGCGCTGCCCGCCACGCCGCGCACAGCTTCGAACAGGCCGCCAGACAGGGCAACAGCGACGCCCAATACAACCTCGGCGTCATGTACGAGAACGGCCAGGGCATCGAACAAGACTACGCCCGCGCCGCCTACTGGTACGAACTCGCTGCCGAACAAGGCCACGCCCGCGCCCAATACCAGCTCGGCAACCTCTACCGCGAAGGCCTCGGCGTCAAAGAAAACCCGGCCATCATGGAAGAATGGTGGCAACGCGCCGCCGCACAAGGTCTGCAACAAGCCGCGCGCCAGCTCGACAAATGGAAACATCTGCGCCACGCGCATATCGCCTGAACATACGCCCACAAAAAAGCAGGTACCGCGCCTGCTTTTTTATGCCATTGACTTGACGCAGAGCTAGTGTTTATCCCGCTTGACGAACCTGGTATTTATCCCGCTTGGCGGGCCCAGTATTTATAGCTAAGATGTTTATTTTTTCATACAGGAGAATGATTA
>CAURDG010000103.1:0-5906 GCA_963523555.1 uncultured Cardiobacterium sp. | reverse complement strand
TGTCCTATAGACACAAGGTCCTCCAAGATAGCTCCTTTTTTGTCCTATACGCCGGATTTTTTTGTGCGCATTTCTACATTTGAGCGCCCGCCAAGCGGCGTAAAACCTGGGCCCGCCAAGCGGGAGAAAACTTGGGGCGCAGGAAAGGGTAGGGCGGTCATCTATAGCTAATCAACTTATTTTTGCATACGACATTTACGCCAATCTTTCCGCATTTGCGCAATATTCAGGGAAGATTTGTATGAAGGATTAAGAGCATTGACTATAGCGGGATAAATACCCGGCTCGCGTTAGTTGGCAATAAAAAGAGACGCGGCCAAGCGTCTCTTTGGGTCAGGTATGCCGCTCAGGCGAGGGCGGCCCTGATGTAGTCTTTCAGTGCGCTAACGTCGTTCGCCATGACGGTAACGCGGCGTGGCGCTTCTTCGATCTCTTCGAATTGTGCGGGGCGCGGGGCGCGCAGGCCGGTCGCTTCGCGCACGGTCGCCTCGAATTTGGCCGGCAGCGCGGTTTCCAGGCAGATGAGCGGACGTTCGCTTTTGTTTTCTGCGCGCCAGTGTTTGGCGACGTACACGCCATCGGCGGTGTGCGGGTCGATGAGGCGGTTATAGAGTTGATAGGTCTCGCGGATGGTGGCGAGGCGGGCGGCATGATCACTGCGGCCGGCGGTGAAGCCGGAGGCGCGGATGGCGTCCATGAGCGGTCGCAGGTCAATGGCACCGTCTACTGCCAGGGTTTTCCAGCGGGCGGCGGTTTGCGCGGCGTTGTTGCTACTCAGGTTGTAGAGGTAGCGCTCGAAGTTGCTCGCTTTGCCAATGTCCATCGAGGGGCTGCTGGTTTTTTCGACTTCTGCTGCCGGACGGGCGCGGTAGTGGCCGGTTTGCAGGGCTTCGTAGAGGACGTCGTTTTCGTTGGTGGCGATGATGAGGTGGGCGATGGGTAGTCCCATTTGTTTGGCGAGATAGCCCGCGTAGATGTTGCCGAAGTTGCCGGAGGGCACGCAGAAGTCCACCGCGCTGCCGGCGGGAAGACCGAGGGCGAGCCAGGCTTTGAAGTAGTACACGCTTTGTGCGAGTACGCGCGCCCAGTTGATGGAGTTGACTGCGCCGATGTGGTGCGCGGCTTTGTAGGCGGCGTCGCTGTTCACCGCTTTAACGAGGTCCTGACAGTCGTCGAAGACGCCTTCGATGGCGATGTTGTGGATGTTTTTGTCTTGCAGGCTATACATCTGTGCCTGCTGGAAGAGGCTCATGCGGCCGTGCGGCGAGAGCATGAAGACGTTGATGCGCTCTTTGCCGCGCATGGCGTATTCGGCGGCGGAGCCGGTGTCGCCGGAGGTGGCGCCGAGGATGTTGAGGCGCGCGTCGCGGGTTTCGAGGACGTAGGCCATGGCGTTGCCGAGGAATTGCATGGCAATGTCTTTGAAGGCGAGTGAGGGGCCATTCGAGAGTTCAAGCAGGTAGGTGTTGCTGTCGCCGAGGCGGGTCAGCGGGGTGATGTCTGCACTGCCGAAGGCGTCTGTGGTGTAGGTGCGGCGCAGGATGGCGCGCAGGTCGTCTTCCGGGATGTCGCCGATGAAGGGGTGCATGATGGCGTAGGCGAGATCGGCGTAGTCAAGTTCGCGCCAGCTTTCGAGGGTTTTGCCGCTGATGTGCGGAATTTTGCTCGGCATGGCCAAGCCGCCATCGGGCGCAAGGCCTTGCAGGAGGATGTCGCAGAAGCCGCCGAGTTTGGCGCCACGGGTGGATTGGTATTGCATGGGGTTCTCCTTGTCTGTTCGCCGCATTACGCTTGGGTTGGGATGTCATTGTCCTCTGCCCCATAGTGCCCTGCAAGGCGGAAACTGTGATTTTTTCGATAGGGTAGTTTTTGTGTGACCAGACGGGCAATCGTGTTTATGTCAGACGAACGGGCGGCGCAGGCCATAGGCGAGCAGGACGAACAGCAGCTTGCCGTCTGCCAGTGGCGTTCATTTTCCGCCAGTTCGCACAGGAAGGCTTCGGTTTCTTCTTCCTGCAAACGTGCGTCTTCGGCTTGTCGCCGTTTTTCGGCGTTTTTAGATGGCGCGGGGTGAGGGGAGCCATTTACAGCCACTCGCGCGGTTTGAGGTAATCGGCGAGACAGGCTTCGGCACTGCCGGCTGCCGGCTGGTAGTCGTAGGCGAAGCGCACCAGCGGCGGTAGGCTCATCAGGATGGATTCGGTGCGGCCGCCGCTTTGCAGGCCGAAGTGGGTGCCCCGGTCGTAGAGCAGGTTGAATTCGACGTAGCGGCCGCGCCGGTAGAGCTGGAAGGCGCGTTCGCCCTCGCCGTAAGCGGTGCCTTTGCGCTTCTCGACGATGGGCAGGTAGGCGGCAAGCCAGCTTTCGCCAACGGCACGGGTGAAGGCGGCGCCTGCCGCAAAGTCGGCGGGCTGGTAGTCGTCGTAGAAAAGGCCGCCGATGCCACGCGTTTCGCCGCGATGCGGCAGGTAGAAATAGCGGTCGCACCAGGCTTTGTAGCGCGGGTAGAGGTCGGCACCGAAGGGGGCGCAGGCATCATGGGCGGTGCGGTGCCAGGCGCGGCAGTCGTCATCAAACGGGTAATACGGGGTGAGGTCGATGCCGCCACCGAACCACCAGGCGCGGACGCGCTCGCCGTCGTGCGCGGTGAAAAGGCGGATGTTGGCGTGGCTGGTCGGAACGTAGGGGTTGCGCGGGTGGATGACCAGCGACAGACCGTGCGCGGTGTAGGCGCAATCCGCGAGTTCGGGGCGTTTTTCCGTCGCCGCCGTCGGCAGTTTTTCGCCAGCGATGTGCGAGACGTTGACGCCGCCCTGCTCGAAGACGACGCCATCTTGCAGCACCATCGTCAGCCCGTGCCCGCGCAGGCGGGGTTCGTCGCGCTGCCAGGCATCGCGGCGGAAGGGGCTGCCGTCTGTCGCGGTCAGGGCGGTGGTGATGCGTTGTTGCAGGTCGTCAAGGTAGGCAGCGAAGGTGCTGATGTCGGCGTGGCTGGGGTTCATGGTTGCTCCGGGGTCTGATGGCAATGGCGGATGTCGGCCTTCACCAGGGCGTAGCCGGGGCTGCGCAGGCTGACGCAGCGGCTATCGCGTTCGTAGAGGTAGTGTTTGTCGAGGTAACGGCGATATTGGATAACCTGCGGTGCGCAGGTCTCACCAGCAGGGCAGACGGGGAAGGCAGTAATCTGCGCAGCAGTGAGGTTATCGATACCGTGATAAGTGCGCCAGGCGAAGGCAAAAGTCAGCAGGTAGAGCAGCAGGCTCAGGAGCGGGTAATGCAGCCAGGCTTTGCGAAACGGCGCACGGCGGTAACGGATGGCGAGGGTGAGACCGTAAAGGACGAAGTAAACGGGGCTCGCGATGAGCAGGGTGCTGAGGTAGAACTCGCCGCCGAAAATGGCGGCGGGGAGGAGGGCAAGCGAGATAAGCGGCGGGATGAAGATGAAGCGGGGCATGGTGTGTTTTGGGCGGCTTGCGCCGCCCATACTGTGTCAGTCAGGGATGACTTTCCAGCCTTGCGTGGTTTTGCGGAGTGAGAAGGTTTGGCTGTTGAGGTCTGCGGTGGCACCGTCTTTTCTTTCACCTGTTACGATGACAACGACTTTAGCCTCGGTTTTGTCGGCGTTTGTATAGGTGATTTCACCCGCCCTAACGTGGATTTTGCCGCCCTTTTCTTTGAGCGTTTTCTGTATGTCGGTGGCTTCGCTGACAATCATGTTTTTGAGCTGTTGTGTCAGTTGATTGACGTTTTTTTGGTATTCGGCTTCGCCCATTTCTTTTTTCAGCTGCTCGCTTTCTTCGGGGGTAATGATTTGCATGTGGCTGATGGCGGTATCGGCATCGCCTTGCAGCAGGGCGGAGCCGAAAGCGGCGGCAACTGCGCCCGGGTCGTCGTTTGCTGCGGCATGGGCGAAGGTGATGAGGGCGGCAAGGCCGAGGATCAGGCTGCGGAGGGTGTTTTTCATGAATTTCTCCTGTAAGTGAAGGGGTGGTTAATGGGTTAGGTGTCAGGTTTCAGCACTTTCCACGCGCCGTCTTCTTTGATGAGCAGGATTTCGGCATCGCGGCGGGCTTTTTTGCCGTTGATGTGTTTGTAGAGGGTAACGGCAATTTTGGCTTCGCTCTTGGCAGCATTGGTGTAGGTGACTTTACCAACTTGAGCGGTGGGGATTTCGCCTTCTTTTTTAGCCTCTTGCCGTACTTGAATCATAAGCATGGTCATAGTCCGGCGGGCAGTCTCTTCGCTAATGCCCGCCTGTTTGGCTTCAGGCGGGATGGCGAGGTATTCGGCGGCTTTGGCGGGATCGCCCTGGAAGAGTTCGTCAAAGAAGGTTTGCGTGGTTTTTTGCGCGGCTTCGGCTTCTTTGTCGATTTTTTCGCCGCAGGCGGTGAGCAGGGCGGCGAAGAAGACGAGGATGAAGGTCTGAATGAGTTTTTTCATGTGGACGCTTTGTTGAAAGGTGAGTGGCGCTTGCGCGCCACAGGTTACATTTTGATTTTCCAGCCTTTATCGGTCTTGATGACAGGGATTTTTTCACTCTTTTCCTGCTCTTTGCCATCCTTTTTGCCTTTGAGGATGACGGTAACCCTGGCCTCGGTTTTATCGGCATTGGTGTAGGTGACTTCACCGGTGCTGATGCTGATGTCGCCGCCTTCTTTTTTGATTTGCTGCTGCATTTCGGCAGCCATCATCGTGAGTTTGCCCTTGATGGCTTCTTCATTCATGCCTTTTTGTGTGGCTTCCGGCGGCAAATAGATGAGTTCGACGGCTTTGCCAGCATCGCCACGGAGCATTTCTTCAAAAAAGGTCTTGGCGGTTTTTTCCGGGCCATCACCGCAGGCAGTGAGGATGGCAGCGAAGAAGACAAGGGTGAGGGTCTGAATGAGTTTTTTCATGGGTTCTCCAATAGGTTAAAGGAATGCCGTGTGGCGCGTGAAGTGTACGGGGTTGCGGCATATCCTGCCAGTTTTATGTTTCAGCTGTTTTGCTCGCCGAGATGATGGGTATGCGGTTCGAGGCCGCGTTCACGGTAGGCAGTGTAGCGACTACGGGTTGCTACGAGTACGTCGGTCTGTGGACTGACGATTTCAAAAACGCGGCTGCATCCGCGTGGCAGATCGGGGATGGTTTCTGTGCTGAGGTTGATGAGTACGTCGCAGGTGCTGACGCGCTCGGGTGGGATAGCGAGGATGACTGCGGCTTCGTTTTCCAAAGGATCACCACTGCGGCAGTGTGGCAGGAAGCTGTCGGCGCGGTAGTGCCAGAGAGCATGGTCAAGCTGCGCTGCCATGTTGTCATCGGCGCAGAAGATGAGGGTTCTGAATCCTTCTTGCTGGGCTTTTTCGGCCAGTTTGCAGGTGAGTTCGAGGCGGTTTTCCAAACCACTGCCAGCGGGCAGGACGTAAAAACGGACGGTGGGGGCAGTCGGATTATTCATGGTTAACACCTTGTCGTTCCAACAAGTATTGATAAACCGCTTTTTTGTTCGCCCCGGTGTGTTTGGCGACTAGGGCAGCGGTGGTTTTGGCGGAGAGCCCCGCGTCGCGCAGGTCGTCGGCCAGCGGCTGCCAGTCGGCGGTGGTCTGCGCTACTGTCGCACCAAGGAGCAGCACAAATTCGCCGCGCTGGCGGTTGTCATCCTCTGCCAGCCAGGCGGGGGCGGTGGCAACGCTGAGATGCGCGATTTGTTCGAACTGTTTGCTCAGTTCGCGGGCGATGACGAGCGGGCGTGCACCATCGAAGGTCTCGGCCATCATGGCGAGGGTATCGCTGATGCGGTGCGGCGCTTCAAAGAAGATGGTGGTGTATTTTGCAGTGCGGTAGTCGTCAAGAAAACGTTGCCGCTCGCCCGCTTTGGCGGGGATGAAACCGGCGAAGGTGAAGCGGTCGGCGGGCAGGCCACTGGC
>CAURDG010000102.1:0-5964 GCA_963523555.1 uncultured Cardiobacterium sp. | reverse complement strand
TTTCGTATTTCATTTGGGAATTGTAAATTTTCAGGATACTTTCGCAATAGGTCTAGTGAAGTTACCCACAAAAAAGCGCCCGTGGTCAGCGGGCGCGCGAGTTTGTGTGTGTTATCCGTATTGGGTAGGCCGGCTCACTTTTCCAGCAGGGAGCGCAGCATCCACGCAGCTTTTTCGTGGGTTTGCATACGGTTGGTGAGCAGATCGTTGGTTGGTTCATCGCTGGCTTCGTCCACAGCAGGCAGGAGAACACGGCAGGTGCGCACCACGGTTTCCTGGCCTTCGACGAGTTCACGGATCATGGTGGTGGCGTCGGTGCCTGGTTTGCCTTCTTTGATGCTGGTCAGTGCGGCGTATTCGCTGTATGAACCCGGTGCGTAGTAGCCCAGGGCGCGGATGCGTTCGGCGATTTCGTCGATAGCGGCGGCAAGTTCGGTGTACTGCTCTTCGAACATGAGGTGCAGGGTGCGGAATTGCGGGCCTTCGACGTTCCAGTGGTAATTGTGGGTTTTGAGGTAGAGGGTGTAGCTATCGGCCAGCACTTTGGTCAGGCCTTCGGCGATGGTTTTGCGTTGCTTTTCAGTCATACCGATGTTGATGGTCATGTTTTTTCTCCGTATGTTCAATGGGTTGTATTGCTACGCAGTCACGCGGCAATGGCGCGGATTATTTGCTCATTGTTCATTTTTGTCAATCGAAAAGAAGTTTTTGATTGGTTTTATTTGACTATTGAAGAGGACGCTGCTGCCCAGTTCGCTCTGGTAAACGGGATAGCTGCCGGGACGCTGGCTGAAGAAGTCATGGTCGCGCAGGTAAGCGTAGCTGACGAGTAGGGTGACGGGCAGGGCTGTGAGCAGGGTGGCGCGGCGCAGGACGCGGCCGGCAAGCGGGATGTGGTCGCGCAGGAAGGCACGGTGCAGCCACAGGTAGCCGAAGTAGGCGAGGACGGTGCCACAGGTGGCGGCAGCGGCGCTGTTGAACTGGAAGCCGTACCAGCCGGCGAGGCTGTCCACGATGTCGCTACCGGCGCTGTAGGCGCTGATGATGCCGAGTACAGGCAGGATGAGATAGCGGCGCGAGAGCGGCAGGATCATGCTGTGCACGATCCAGGTGATGCCGAGCAGGGTAATGAGCAGGGTGATGAAGCGGTTGTAGTCGAAGATGTAGCTTTGCGGGCTGTCGAGGTAGCCATCCCACATCGGCAGGGCGATAGCGGCGGCGAACCAGCAGAATACGGCGACGGGGTGGGTGAGAAGCGGCCACCAGCGCCGTTTTTTGTCGGCATACGGCATGGGTTTGCTGCGGTCCGTCCAGATTTTCAGGGTCGCCGCGCCGATTTGCAGCAGGGTGTTACCGTCGAGGGCGCGGGTGCTGCAGATGCGCGTGCCGTTGGCATGGCTTTCGCCGAGGCTGCGGATGGTGAGGCCCTGGCCGGTTTCTTCGATGACGACGTGGTGGTCAGCGATAAACGGGCTTTTGATGGTGATGTCGTTGTCCGGGCTGCGACCAATACGCACGGGGTAGTGGTGGATGCGGTGGACGTGGTCGGGGGTTTCGATGGTCAGTTCGCTTGCCATGTGATTTGTTCCAGTAGGTGCGCCATGACGCGTTTGCCGAGGTTTTCCTGGATGCCGGTAAGCATCATGGTGATGGTGAAGCCTTGTTGTTTTTCGCCGATTTGCGCGGCGATCAGGTAGAGGTCGGAGATGGCTTCGCCGTTTTTGATGTATTTTTTCGACGGCTGGGTGCAGTAAGTGGTCTTGAAGGGTTTGCCACCGATGGCGACGAAGTCGGCAGTGCAGGCGAAGTCGCCGAAGTCGCGGCGCGAACGCATTTCGTAGGGCAGGCGGTATTCGCGGCTGTAGAGGTGGTAGAAGCGCGCGGTCGGCATGGGTTCACGGGCGTAGAAGTTGCTGTAGACGAAGCCCATACGCCCAACCTGGGTGTCACCGCTGATGTAGGTGACGCGGTCAGACTGGCAGATGACAGATTCGCTCGCGGCGAGGTCTTCCAGTTCTTGTTGCGGCGAGACGTCCCAGCAGCGCAAGTCGCCGCCGAGTTCGGTCGGCACGGTGTAGTGGCCGATGGTCGCTTTTTTCCAGTCGTTTTTGAAAAACGGGGCGTAGTATTTGTCGTTGTCGGCGATGAGCTGGTCGGCGATGCTTTCGTTGATGTTGACTGCGCCGCTTTCCGCCTGCTTGAGCAGTTCGGCGAGGTGGCTGGCCGGAACGAGGAAGCCGATGTCGTTGCCCTGGCTTTCGACGTTGATGCCGATGACTTCGCCCGCCTTGTTGACGGTCGGGCCGCCGCTCATGCCGGAGTTGATGGCGCCGGAGAAGAGGATGCGCGAGCGCGCGCTCTTTTGCAGGATGCCGTTGTTGATGCCGTCAACGATGATGAAGCCGAGGTCGCCGGGATTGCCGAGGGAGTAGAGGGCTTCGCCCTGTTCGGGTACGCCGCCGAGTTTGAAGGGTTTGCCGAGGTCGTGATCAGCAGCGACGATGGCGAGGTCATGCACCACGTCCACCGCGAGCAGGCGCAGCTGGCCTTCCTTGTCATCGGTGGCGATATATTCGATGGCGTGTTTTTCCTTGTTCACCGCGTCGGCGATGACGTGGTAGTTGGTGGCGATCATCTTGCCGTCGCCGATGACGAAGCCGGAGCCGATGCTGGTTTTCTGCCCGGTGGCGGTGTTGATGGTGCGCACCTGATAGATGCTGGGTTTATAGGACGAGAACAGTGCCTTGACGGAAAACGGCGTGTCCTGCTGTGCGGCGAGCAGCGGCGGCGGGGCAGGGTGGTTGGCATCCGCCGCAAGCCCAGTATTTGTCTCGCTTGGCGCGGATTCAGGTTTCTCCCCGCTTGGCGCGGATGGCAGCGGTTGCGCGCAGACGGCAGCCGCCATCGCCGCCGCAAGCGGGAACATCAGCAGCTTCTTCATGCCAGCACAACCTTGGCAATACGGCGCTTGCCCGCCTGAATAATGCCGCTGAAACCGCGCGGCAGCTTGAAACTGCGGTCGGCGACCTTCTCGCCGTCCACCTTGACCGCGCCGCCATCCACCATGCGCAGCCCTTCGGACGTGCTCGGCACCATCCCGGCTGCTTTCAGCACATTAGCAATCGGCATGGCATCGCCCTCGCAAGCGATGGTGATCTCTTCCAGATCTTCCGGAATCTCGTTTTTGGCGAAACGGTTGACGAAAGCTTCCTGCGCCGCCTCCGCTGCCGCTGCATCATGGAAACGCCCGACCAGCTCGCGCGCCAGCTCAAACTTCACATCACGCGGATTGCGGCCGCCTGCGACCTCCGCTTGCAGTGCCTTAATCTCATCCAGCGAGCGGAAAGACAGCAGCGTGAACCAGCGCCACATCAAGTCATCCGAAATCGACATCACCTTGCCGAACATCTCGTTCGGCGCGTCGAAAATACCGATGTAATTGCCGAGCGACTTGCTCATCTTCTGCACACCGTCGAGGCCTTCCAGAATCGGCATGGTGATGATGGCCTGCGGCGACTGTCCATACTCGCGCTGCAAATCGCGGCCAACCAGCAGATTGAACTTCTGATCCGTGCCGCCCAATTCCACATCCGCTTCCAGCGCCACCGAATCATAACCCTGCGTCAGCGGGTACAAAAACTCATGCACCGCAATCGGGCGGCCTTCCGTATAGCGCTTGTGGAAATCATCGCGTTCCAGCATCCGCGCCACCGTGTACTTCGCGGCGAGGCGGACAAAATCCGTGGACGACAATCCCTCCATCCAGTGCGAATTAAAGACCACCTCCGTCTTGTCGCGGTCAAGCACCTTGAACACCTGATCCTTGTACGTCTCGGCGTTCGCCAGTACCTGCTCCTTGGACAGAGGCGGACGCGTCGCATTCTTGCCGGAGGGATCGCCAATCATCGCGGTGAAATCGCCAATCAAAAACAGCACCGTGTGCCCGGCATCCTGGAACTGGCGCAACTTGTTCAAGACCACCGTGTGGCCGAAATGCAAATCCGGTGCGGTCGGATCCATGCCCAGCTTCACCCGCAGCCGCTTGCCCGCCTTCAACTTGGCGACCAGCTCTTCCTCGCCGATAAAATCCTCGGCGCCGCGCCGAAACAGCGCCAACTGCGCATCCACACTCATAGACATAAACACCTCCGAAAAAACAGTACAATGCGGCACTTTCAGCCTGACCCCGCGCCGCCAAGCCCATGCCACAACATCCGCACAACGACCGCATCTTACAGCGCCTGCTGCCCTGGCTCGCCCTGATTGGCTTCCTTGGCGTGGCCCTGTACGCGTTGCTGCCGCTGGACTTTTGGCTGCCGGAATACAAGAGCGCGCATCATACCGTAACAAGCGGCGAAGCCCTACCCGACGACATCC
This sequence comes from uncultured Cardiobacterium sp., assembly GCA_963523555.1. Lineage (GTDB taxonomy): Bacteria > Pseudomonadota > Gammaproteobacteria > Cardiobacteriales > Cardiobacteriaceae > Cardiobacterium. The sequence goes on along the minus strand of CAURDG010000102.1, from coordinate 1,587 downwards.
CGCCGGACGAGGCAGAGGGCGACATCGTTGACGACGATCAAGCGTCAGGTGAAGAAAAAACCGCAACTCCGCCCAACGAGGCAAAACCTGTAACCCCGCCCAGCGAGACAAAACCCGAAACCCCGCCCAGCGAGGCAAAACCTGCAACCCCGCCCAGCGAGACAAAACCCGCAACCCCGCCCAGCGAGACAAAACCCGCAACCCCGCCCAGCGAGACAAAACCTGGCACCCCGCCCAGCGAGACAAAACCCGAAACCCCGCCCAGCGAGGCAAAACCCGAAACTCCGCCTAGCGAGGCAAAACCTGGCACCCCGCCAAGCGAGACAAAACCTGGCACCCCGCCAAGCGAGACAAAACCTGAGTCCCCGTCCGGCGAAGAAAAAATCGTCGAGAGCAAAGGCAGCTTCCGCAAGCACTACCGCAGCTTCCGCGCCGTTGGTAACCAGTGGCAACACATCGCAAAAAGCGACCTCAACCCCGTCCTCATCAAACAACTCGAACCGCTGCAACACAAAATCGAGGACGAAGCCATCAGCACCGTCGAAATCCTCTACAGCACCTACACCAAAGACGGCAAAACCAACCCCGATAACAGCAAAATTATCGCCGCCCGCCTGCGCGAAGGCCGCTACACCTACACCTACTACGCCCGCTTCGAAGGCAAAAACATCTGGTACTACGACCGCGAAGGTAACGCGCCGGAAGTGGCGATGGACCGCATCCCGCTTGATCACTACGACCACATCAGCTCGCCGTTTGACCTCGCACGCGTCCACCCCATCACCCACATCATCCGCCCGCACGAAGGCACCGATTTCAAGGCAGCACACGGCTCCCCCGTGCGCGCCACTGGCGACGGTATCGTCAACTACGCGGGTTGGCGCGGCGGCTATGGCCGCGTCGTCATCATTGACCACGCCAACGGCTACCAGACCCGCTACGCTCATCTCTCCGATCTCGACGTTGAAACCGGACAGGAAATCTCGCGCGGCCAGACCGTCGGCCGCCTCGGCAATAGCGGCATGAGCACCGGCAGCCACCTGCACTACGAAGTGCGCATTGACGACATCCCCTACGACCCGATGACCGTCCAACTGCCGGAAAACAAACCGCTCGCCGAAGACTACAAGGACGCCTGGCGCTACCGCTGCGAACAATATGAACGCGAGCTGACGGAAATTGCCAAACAGGGCGTGAAAAAGAAATAGCTGCCCGTCGCCAAGCGGGATAAACCCTGAGCCCGCCAAGCGGCGTCATTGCTGGGCCCGCCAAGCGGCGTCATTGCTGGGCCCGTCAAGCGGCGTCATTGCTGGGCCCGTCAAGCGGCGTCATTGCTGGGCCCGCCAAGCGGCGTCATTGCTGGGCCCGCCAAGCGGCGCCATTACTGGGCCTGCCAAGCGGCGTCATTACTGGGCCCGCCAAGCGGCGTCATTACTGGATCCGTCAAGCGGCGTCATTACTGGGCCCGCCAAGCTGCAATGAAAAAGCCCGTCTGCTGACGGGCTTTGTTGGGGTCGCTGCACGGGCGGCGTTTATTGGTAATCCAGCGGCGACGGGCAGGTGCAGATGAGGTGGCGGTCGCCATAG
>CAURDG010000101.1:0-5996 GCA_963523555.1 uncultured Cardiobacterium sp. | reverse complement strand
CTCTCCCGCCGCTCCGCCTAAAGCGGGCGTTGGCGCTTATATCGCGTTGTTGTTCGCGGTAATTTTCTTCTCCGGCATCAGCGTCAGCGAGCCGGTCAAAAATTTCGGTACTACCCTCGCGCGGCAGCTGAATGTCGAGCCAAAGAAAGTACACGATATTTTCAGTGTCTTTGACTTCAATACCCTGAACGGCAAGTTCGGCAAAGTTATTATCCCTGACGCCAAAGCGAAAGATACCAAGGCAAAAGACGCTGCTGCGAAAGACGCCAAAGCGAAAGAAGCAGCCTATACCACCGGTAATTTCAGCGGTGAAGGCGGCGTGGGCGCGCGGCAGGGCTTCATGTTCGCCCTGACCCTGGCACCAACGACGCTGTTTGCGATGGGTATCATCGCCGTGCTCGAACACTACGGCGCACTAGAAGCAATGCGCCGCCTGCTGCAACGGACACTCAAATGGCTGATGGGCATCCCCGGCGATACTGGTCTCGCCATGATTGCCAGCTTCCAGTCCACCGATGCTGGTGCAGCGTTGACCCGCTCGCTTTATGACCAGGGGCAACTCAGCACGCGCGAGCGGGACATTTTTACCATGTTCCAGTTCAGCGCAGGCGCGACCATCACCAACTTCCTCGGCTCCGGCGCAGCCCTCCTGGCGCTGACCTCGGTCGCCGCTGACGGCACCACGCAAGGCGTACCGACCACCATCGGTATCTGCTTCGCCGTCCTCTTCTTCTTCAAATTCTTCGGCGCAAACCTGATGCGGCTGTATCTCAACTTCGCCGACCGTAAACCACAGGCACCAGCGGAGAACCAGCCATGAGCGAACAAAACGAAAAAGTGATGATCACCGACGTCTTCGTCAGCGGGGTCAAGCGTGGCTGGAATATCGCTATCGGTAGCATGCTGCCGAACGTGCTGATGGCCTTCGTCCTCATCTACTTCCTCAAGCTGACCGGTATTCTTGATCTGCTTGGCAGTGTCTGCGCACCGATGATGCGCCTTTTCGGCCTGCCCGGCGAAGCCCTGATGGTGTTACTCGCTTCCTGGCTGTCGATGGGCGGTGGTGTTGGCGTCGCCTCCAGCCTGTTCGCCGCCGGCACCCTCAGCCTGCATGATGTTGCCGTCCTGGCCCCGGCCATGTACCTGATGGGTTCGCAAGTGCAATACATCGGGCGTCTGCTCGGCGTGGTCGGCGTGCCCGGCAAATACATCCCGGTGATGGTGCTCATCTCCGTCATCAACGCCCTGCTTTCCCTTGTCGTCATGCAAATCCTCGTATAGGAGAAGAACATGAAAAAAGAAACCTTCCTGGAACACCTGAAACCCCTCATCAACACCGACTGCGGCAGCTATCAGCCGGAAGGCGTCGGCAAAATCGCCGATATGCTCACTGATAAATACACCGCGCTTGGCTGGCATGTGACACGCAAACATCTGCATGACGAAGTTGGCCCGGGCCTGCTCATCACCAACCGCGAGAATCCCGACCATTACGACGTGATGCTCATCGGCCATATCGATACCGTCTTCCCTGCCGGTACCGCCGCCGCCCGTCCCTTCAAAGTCGAAGGCAACCGTGCCTACGGCCCCGGCGTCGCCGACATGAAAAACGGCGTCGTTGCCATGTATGCCGCCCTCAGCGAACTCGAACCGGCGGTGCGCGACAAACTCTCTATCGCCGTACTGCACAACCCGGACGAAGAAATCAGCTCCATCCACTCCGAACCGTGGATACTCGAAGAAGCGAAAAAAGCCGCTTACGTCCTCGTCTGCGAATCCGCGCGCGCTGACGGCTCGCTGGTCAACCGCAGAAAAGGCAGCGCCACCTTTGGCCTGCACTTCCACGGCATCGCCTCACACGCCGGCAACGATCCGGAGAAAGGCCGCTCGGCAGTCGTCGAAATGGCGCACTGGATTCTCGAACTCGGCAAACACAACGACTACGCTAACGGTACCAGCCTGACCATCGGCCTGGTCAAAGGCGGCAGCGCCAGCAACGTCGTCCCCGAATACGCCGAAGCCACCCTGGATCTCCGCTTCTGGGACAACAACAAATTCGACGAAATCAAGGCACTACTCGACAAACTCGCCGCCAAACCGTTCGTGGACGGCGTGAAAGTAGAAGTCCGCGTACAAGCGAAAAAACCGGCGATGGTCATGAACGCCGGCACGGAAAAACTGATGCACTTCGTCGAAGCGGCGGGCAAAAAAATCGGCCTGCCCATCACCTGGCAGGCGGTCGGCGGCGGCTCAGACGCCAACGTCACCTCGGCCCACGGTATCCCCTCGCTGGACGGCTTTGGCCCGATTGGCGCCTGCTTCCACAGCGACAAAGAATATCTGGAAATCGACAGCATCGAACAGCGTGTCGCCCTGCTGAAAGCGACCATCGAAGAAATCGCCGCTGCCTGAGCGGATGATGACAACACAAAACGCCCCCGCTAGGGGGCGTTTCTCGTGAAGCCGACTGGCGAATGAATCTGGACGGACTCCCGGTGAACATCGCACGAGACCGCCGGGGAGCACACCAAAAAAAACCGGCGAACATGCCGTTTTTTATGGCCATTTCCTCTGTACACAACAAAAATTCGTCGCTTGCCAAAGTAGCGGGGTCGGTGCTTCGCCAAGCGGCGTAAACACTGGCCTCGCCAAGCGGCGTAAACACTGGGCCCGCCAAGCGGGATAAACACTGGCGCCGTCAAGCGGGATAAACACTGGCCTCGTCAAGCGGCGTAAACACTGGGCCTGCCAAGCGGGATAAACACTGGGCCTGCCAAGCGGGATAAACACTGGGCCCGCCAAGCGGCATCAATACTGGGCCCGTCAAGCGGTGTAATTACTGGAACCGCCAAGCGGTATGGTTTGCGGGCTTTGTCGCTGCGAGATTTATCTCATTCCTTCCTTAAATACTTACCCCACGGAGAAAGTCTTTGTTATCCCCACCGCACTTTTCCTTATTGGCATTTCTGCCGGGGGCAGTGTAAGGTTTTGCCCCTTCTTTTCTTGCGGAGGTTTTGATGGATATCGCTGGACGCCTGCGGCGCTGGTCTGTTCAGGGGCTGCTGCTTTTGGCGGTGGCGGGTGTCGCCTGGCTGCTGTGGCGCAACACAGCGGCGAATATGGCAGCACACGGCATGTCGCTCAGTTTTGCGTTTCTCGACAACCCCGCCGGTTTTGCTGTCAGCCAGCATTTGCTGCCTTATCAGGAAAGCGACAGTTATGCCCGTGTGTTTGTCGTCGGGCTGTTGAACACGCTGCTGGTATCAATGCTCGCGATTATCGCCGCCACCATTATCGGCACAGTCGTCGGCGTGCTGCGCGTGTCGCGTAACTGGCTGATGCGCCAGCTTGCCGCCGTGTATGTCGAGCTGTTCCGCAATGTGCCGCTACTGTTGCAGCTTTTTTTCTGGTACTTCGCCGTGCTTGCCGTCCTGCCCGCACCGCGCGCCAGCACGCTGCGCTGGGGTTGCGAGGAAGCGGGCTGTCTCGCTGCGCTCAGTAATCGCGGCCTCGTCCTCGCTGCACCGCTGTGGCAGGCAGCGCTGCAATGGGCGGTTGCCGCCTTTGTGAGCGGCGTCGTTGCCGCCTTTCTGCTGCGCGCCTGGAACCGTCGCCGTCAGCGGCGAAGCGGGCAGGTGCTGCGCCTGTGGTGGGCGTATGGGTTGCTTGTCGTCGTGTTGCCGCTGGCAGTGTTTTTTGCGCTGGTCGAGCCGGCGCAGGTCAGCCGCCCGCTGTTGCAGGGCTTTAATTTTCGCGGTGGTCTGACGCTGCTGCCGGAGCTGCTGGCGCTGTGGCTGGCGCTATCGCTGTATAGCGCCTCGTATGTGGCGGAATATGTGCGCAGCGGTATCGCCTCGGTGCCGCGTGGGCAGTATGAAGCGGCGGAGTCGCTCGGCCTGCCGCCAGCGCGGGTGATGCGCCTCGTTGTGCTGCCGCAGGCGCTGCGGGTGATGGTGCCGCCGCTGACCAGCCAGTTTGCCAATGTGGTGAAAAATTCGTCACTGGCGACGGCGATTGCCTATCCCGACCTGGTCTCGGTCTTTACCGGCACGGCGCTCAATCAGACGGGGCGCGCGGTCGAGATTATTGTGATGACGATGGCGGTCTATCTCGTCATCAGTCTGGTGATTTCTTTATTGATGAACGGCTATAACCGCCGTGTCCGCCTGGTGGAACGATGAGTGATTTTTCCTATTTGCCTGACCGCGCCCCGCCCGCGTCCGAATTTGGCCTGTGGTGCTGGCTGCGCCGTAACTTGTTCGCGTCGCCGCTGCATGTCTGCCTGACCCTGCTGGCGCTGTACCTGCTTTACCGCATCCTGCCGCCGCTTTTCCTCTGGGCGGTATGGCATGCCGATTTTCGTGGCACGACTGCTGCCAATTGCGCCTCCGGCGGTGCCTGCTGGGTCTTCATCAAAATGCGCCTGGCGCAATTCCTCTACGGCTTCTATCCCGAAGCGGAACGCTGGCGGGTGTGGCTGCTTTTCCTCGGCATCGTCCCCGCTACCTTCGCTGCATTGTGGTTTGGGCGCGGACGGATACGGCTGTGGACGCTCGCCTTCACCCTCTTCATCCTGCCGCCGCTATCGTGGTTCCTGCTGCGCGGCGGCGTCCTCGATCTGCCGCTGGTGCGCAGCAACCAATGGGGCGGGATGATGCTGACCTTCGTCGTCGCCTCTGCCGGGCTGGTCTTCGCCCTGCCGCTTGGCATCCTGCTTGCGCTGGGGCGCACCTCGCGCCTGCCGGTACTGCGCCTCTGCTGCACCGTTTTCATCGAACTGTGGCGCGGTGTGCCGCTTATTACCGTCCTCTTCATGGCGAATGTCATGCTGCCGCTCTTCCTGCCGCCGCATATCCACGTCGATAACCTCCTGCGCGCGCTGATAGGCGTGGCGCTGTTCGCCTCAGCCTACATGGCGGAAGTGGTGCGCGGCGGCTTGCAGGCCATCCCGCGCGGCCAGTACGAAGCGGCGGACAGCCTCGGCCTCGGCTACATCGCGAAAATGCGCCTCGTCATCCTGCCGCAGGCGCTGGTAACCGTTATCCCCGGCATCACCAACACCTTCGTCGGCCTTTTCAAAGACACCACCCTAGTCTCCATCATCGGCCTCTTCGACTTTCTCGGCATCGTCCACTCGGCGGGGCAAGATCCCGCCTGGCTCGGCCACGGCATGGAAGGCTACGCCTTCTGCGCCCTCGTTTACTTCCTGCTCTGCTACGGCATGAGCCACACCAGCTACCGCATCGAACGCCACTTCACCCCGGAACGCCCATGACAGACGCCATCAATATCCACCACCTCAACAAGTGGTACGGCAAATACCACGCCCTGAAAAACATCGACCTGAACGTAAAAAAAGGCGAGCGCCTCGTCATCTGCGGCCCGTCCGGTTCGGGCAAATCGACGCTGATCCGCTGCATCAACCGTCTGGAAAACTATCAGGAAGGCGAAATCCGCCTGGACGGCGAACTCCTCACCGGCAGCGCCAAACAGACGCGCGATCTCAGGCGCAAAGTCGGCATGGTCTTCCAGCAGTTCAACCTCTTCCCGCACCTCACCATCCTCGACAACCTCACCCTTGGCCCGATCTGGGTGAACAAACAGCCGCGCGCACAGGCGGAAGCGACGGCGCGGCAATACCTGGAACGCGTCGGCATCCGCGAACAGGCGGACAAATACCCCGGCCAACTCTCCGGCGGACAACAACAACGCGTCGCCATCGCCCGCGCCCTGTGCATGGACTGCGAAGTGTTACTCTTCGACGAACCGACCTCGGCGCTTGACCCGGAAATGATCAAAGAAGTGCTGGACGTGATGATCGAACTCGCAGAAAACAGCCGCATCACCATGCTGGTGGTCACGCACGAAATGGGCTTCGCGCGCACCGTCGCCGACCGCATCGTCTTCATGGACAAAGGGGAAATCCTCGAAACCGCGCCGCCGGAAGCATTTTTCACCAACGCCCGCCACCCGCGCGCGCAGGAGTTTTTGAGCCA
>CAURDG010000100.1:0-6008 GCA_963523555.1 uncultured Cardiobacterium sp. | reverse complement strand
AAACCGCCTTGCGGCGGTTTTTTCACATCACAATTTTTCAAAAGCCTTTTGTGCGCTATGGATGGCAAGATAAGCCGCACCCAGGCTTACGAGCGCCACGAGTGCAGCCAATCCTTGCCCAGACCTGCTAAATGCAGACCAAAAACTGTATCCCTGTTGCACAAGCACCAGCCCCATTGCGGCAAGGGTGAAAAGCCAAATCATGATGCCGCTCCACCATAAGACCTCTATTTTTTCTTGCCCGGTAAACAGTCGGTCATTGATTTTGCAAAAATTCAACGCATTGGGGTACATGGAGAAAAAGAAGATAACCCAAGAACAGCGCTGTATCAGGGGCAGTTGCAATAAGAATTGTGCTATTTCTGCAAGGATGACGAGAACGAGAGAATAGAGAAAAAAGCGAATAAGTAAGGCAGATGTGCTCATGTGGATTCCTTATTTACGGATAGAGAATTTTCCATCCATCCGGGGTTTTGACCATAGACTGGGTAATAGTGTATTCGAGGCTACTTTTATGATTCTTTTTGATATAGGTAATGGTAGCCTCGTTTTGTTCATTATCAGAATACTTTATATCCAGCATATTGATTTGGTAGCTCTTTTTTTCTCAGCACCCCCTGTAAAACCAAAGACATCAAAAGGCATACGGTCATGCAGTTTGCAGCAGAAGGGATGCATGAGAGATTTCCTTGATTAAAAAAACCGCCTTGTGGCGGTTTTTCTATGAGAGGCGGTATTAGAAGACCGGCTGATAAGCGGCCTGCGGGTTGGCCTGATCGATAGCCTTGATGTAGATGGCGACGCGACGGTCTTGCGGGTTCTTTTCCGCCGTGGCGTATTGTTCGCCATAGCCTTGCACCACGAAGCGCTGCGAGTTGATGCCTTGCTGCGAGAGGTACTGGGCGACGGACTGGGCACGGCGTTGCGAGAGCTGCATATTGTGCTGCGGGCTGCCGCTGCCATCGGTGAAGCCGTACACGTGGACGATGGTTTCTGGGTACTGTTGCAGGGTTTGCGCGATGCTGCCGAGCGGTTGGTAGAAGTTCGGCTTGATGACGGATTGGTCGGTATCAAACAGCACTTCGCTTTGGATGTTCAGCTGGATGGTGCTTTCGTTGACACGGTTGACTTGCACGCCGCTGTTGGCGACTTGCTGTTGCAGTTGCTGTTGCTGGCGGTCCATGTAGTTGCCGATGGCGGCACCGGCGAGTGCTCCGGCGACAGCGCCAACGTAGCGGCCATTATCATCATCAATCTGGTGACCGATGACGCCGCCAGCGAGGGCGCCAATGGCAGTGCCCATTGCAGTGGATTGATTGTTGGCCATCAGGCCTGCACCGGATTCACAGCCGGCGATCAAGAGGGCGGCGGCACCTGCTAAAAGGCCTAAGTTGCTTTTTTTCATGGGATTGTCTCCTGTTGGTTGAGCTGGCGGGCATGATAGCGGTAGCCCTTGACTACCGACATTAAAGGTCATTCACGCGTAAAAGTGGCGCAAGACTATACTGCAGTGGTTTTTAGCAAGGAGTATCCGATGTCACCCCCTTTCAAGCTTCTGTACGTTATCGCCGCGCTGCTTGTCTTTTTAGTGCTGTTTTTCATGCCGGAACCCGACATGGATGCCGCGCTGATTGCAAAACTGCAAGCAGTACGCCCCCCTGTTACGGGCATAAACGGCTATGCGGCATTGCGCGAATTGCCACCTGCCGATGAGGCAGTGAAGAAGATTGCCTGCCCGCGCTCGACGAGTGATTGTCTTGCCTTTGCACGCGAACATGAGGCGGAATATCAGGCGGTATTGGCGACTTTGCAGGCATGGGATGCGCAGGTGGACACCTTGCAGACATACGATTACTTCCGCCCGCTGGCGGATGAGGACTATGCATCGGATGAATGGCCGTCCTTCGCAGCGCTGACAGCAGCCCGCTCGCTCCATGCCCGGCGTTTTCTTGATGGTGAGGTGGAAGCAGCGCAGCGCGGTGCCTGCCGCGACATCCTGCTCGGCCAACGGTTATTGCGTAGCCAGGATTTACTGCCTTTAAGTCTGTCCGGGGCGGCAATGACCGACCGCAATGTTGAGCTGCTTGCCCATATGCGGGCAAAACTGTCGCCGGATGCGCCGTGGCCTGCGCCGTGCGACACCTTGCAACCGTTGCCGCAGGAAACCCTCGCCCTCTGCCCGCTGATGTATGGTGAATGGCAGGGTATCCGGCAGGATGCGCAAAAGCAGGGGAAAAAAGGCAGCTTTACCCAGCAGGCGTTATTGCAAGTCCTGCATGACATAGCAGCCTACTGTGCGTCAGACATACAGGCAGCGGTACTGCGTGATGAAGTGCTGCGGCCTGCAAAGACATGGCTGCCGCAATACTGCTCGCTGTTCAATCCGCAATGTTGGGGGATACGCCAGGATAACGCCCCTTATCAAGGACGCCTGCTCAATGTGAACCGTTACCTGCGCGCGCTTGTCGTCCTGCGCGACCCTACGGCGCCTTTGCCGGAAGGCTATCGCCGCGAAAACGGCCAACTGCACTTCCTGCGTCATCCGAATTACAAAAAAGAAAAAGGTATGCAGGCGGTCGTCCTGCCGCTACCCGCTTCATCAGGACCATGACCCGTCAAGCGAGGCGATGCATGCTTATGTACCTTTTAGCAACTGCTCTTTTCTTCAACCTCTATTGGCCTGGCACACAGCCTGATGCGGCGCTTATCGCCGGGCTGCAAGCGAAGCAGGGCGAAATGCACGGCAGAAACGGCTATCAGGAGTTATTTTTGCGAATGCCGCCAGGCGAAGCGGAAAGGGCAGGGCAGTTGTGCTCGCGCGAGGAAAGGGATTGCCTCGCTTATGTGCGCGCACATCAGGCGGATTATCCAGCGATTGCGGCAGATATGCAGCGACGGGAAGCTGCTCTGGACAGCTTGCTGCAATACGATTACTTCCGCCCACGTCCCGAACAATACTTTTTCGAGGCGGAAATGCCGCCATTTCGTTTTTTGCTGCGGGCAAGGGAACTACACGCCTACCGTTTCCTCAGCGGTGAGGTTGAGGCGGCGCAGCACGGGCTCTGCCGCGATCTCGTTCTCGGACGGCGGATAGTGCACAGTCGCGGCATCCTCTTCACCAGCGCCCTTGCCGCGCGCCTGATTGAGCGCGATGTCATCCTGCTCGCACAGATACGCGCCGAACTGCCGCCGGATGCGCCGTGGCCGACGCTGTGCGACGAACTACAACCACTGCCGCAGCAGGAACTCGCCCTATGCCCATTGATGTATGGCGAATGGCTGGGTTTTCAACAAATCATGACAAAGGGGGAGGCGGATGTGGCTACTGATGAGGTCAATGGTGCAGTAAAAGCGCTGTATTTCATCGAGATGCGTCAGGCGATGAGGCAGATGTTGTATGAAAAAGCGAAACACTGCGCACCGACCATACTTGCTGCTATTGAGCGGGACGAATTGCGCCTGCCGCAGCGTGATGTCCTGCCGCGCTACTGCTTCCCCTTCGATAATTTTCTGTGCCGGATGGGTGGGCCGGATAACCATGATTATCAGGCCGTCCTGCTTAATGTGAACCACTATCTGCGCGCGCTTGCCATCCTGCGTAACCCCGCCGCGCCGCTACCGGAAGGTTACCGCCTGGAAAACAGTCAACTGCGCTTTCAGCGTCACCCCGAATACGAAGAAGAAGGCATGCAAGCGGTTTTCTTGCCACTGCCCGGTTCACGGCAGCAAGAACTGAAATAGGACATAGCTTGCCCAGTCATACTATCACTTATAGTGAATTTAAGATGGTGATATTTGTGGAAATAATTGCAAAATTGTTGTTATAACGGTAAATTAACTACAATTTCTCAATGCAGAGTACGGATTCCCAGGGATTTCCGTAACCCCTAGTCCCTAGGGGTTACGGAACATTTACACATGCCAACAGGAGACTGACATGAAAGGCTTTGCAATGATCAAAATGGGCGAAACTGGCTGGATCGAAAAAGAAAAGCCACAGTGCGGGCCGATGGATGCCATCTGCAAACCGCTCGCCCTGGCACCGTGTACATCAGATGTCCATACCGTTTGGGAAGGCGCTCTTGGCGACCGGCACAACATGATTCTCGGCCATGAAGGTTGTGGCGAAATAGTTGAAGTTGGCGCGCTCGTCAAAGACTTCAAACCTGGTGACAAAGTCCTGGTGCCTGCCATCACTCCTGACTGGAATTCCCTCGAAGCCCAGGGTGGCTATTCCATGCACTCTGGTGGAATGCTCGCCGGTTGGAAATTCTCGAACTTCAAAGACGGCGTCTTCGGCGAATACTTCCACGTCAACGACGCGGATGGCAACCTCGCCCTCATCCCCGAAGGCGTAAAAATCGAACATGCGCCGATGCTCTCCGATATGGTGCCGACCGGCTTTCATGGCGTTGAACTTGCCGACGTGCAATACGGCGATTCCGTCCTCGTCATCGGTATTGGCCCAGTCGGGCTTATGTCCGTCGCAGGTAGCGCCCTGCGCGGTGCGGCGCATATCTACGCTGTTGGTACCCGCCCCGCCTGCGTGGAAGCGGCCAAATACTATGGTGCGACCGACATCATCAGCTATAAGGAAGGCAGCATTCACGATCAGATTCTTGCCCTCACCCACGGCAAAGGTGTCGATAAAATCATCATCGCCGGTGGTACCGTGGACACCTTCGACGAAACCGTGAAAGCGCTGAAACCCGGCGGCAAAATCGGCAACGTCAACTACCTTGGCTCTGGTGTATCCATCCAGATCCCGCGTATCGAATGGGGTGTCGGCATGGGGCACAAACAAATCAACGGAGGCCTGATGCCCGGCGGGCGCTTGCGTATGGAAAAACTGAGCAGCCTGGTTTCCGTCGGCAGACTCGACCTTTCCCGTCTCATCACCCACACCTTCAAGGGCTTTGAAAACGTCGAAAAAGCCCTGTATCTCATGAAGGACAAACCCGCCGACCTTATCAAGCCAGTCGTTGTCATCTAGCAAAACCAGCCCCAGGTGCAGACCTGGGGTTTCCACATATGAAAATACTCGTCATCTCCGGTTTCCTTGGTGCGGGTAAAACCACCTTCATCCAGACACTCGCCCAAAAAACCGGACGCGAATACATCATCATGGAAAATGAGTACGGCGAAACCGGCATTGATGGCGACCTCCTGCAACAAGACCGGCTGAAAACCTGGGAGCTGACTGAAGGCTGCATCTGCTGCACGCGTAAAAACGATTTTGCTACCTCCGTCCTTACCATCGCCAATACCCTTGCTCCGGAAATCCTCATCATCGAGCCCAGCGGCGTCGGTCAGCTCGGCGCTGTGCTGCACAACCTCCAGAAAATTGCCTATGCGTGCATCCACATCCTGCCGCCTGTCACCATCGTTGATGCCCATAGCGTTGCGCACTACCTGCACACCTTCCGCGACATCTACACCGACCAAATCCGCCACGCTTCATACCTGATTCTCAGCAAAACAGAACGCCTCCCCAGCAGTGATATTGCGCGTATTGCCACCACCCTGCGCACACTCAACCCGACAGCCGCTATCCTCGCCACGCCCTACGAAAACCAGCCCACTGATTGGTGGCAGGCACTCCTGCAACCCGCCGCGCGAGAAACCGTTGTTTCAGCCTACCGCAGTGCCGTCTATATCCCCGATTTAGAAAACATTGCCATCAACGGACCGCAAGTTCCCAGCTTGCACGAACTGCTGGAAATCCTGGTTGCCATGCTGCGCGGCTATCTTGGTGAAGTGTACCGCGCCAAAGGTTACGCACCCATCGGTGGGCAATGGACACGTTTTGACATCGCCGACAAACAATACCGCGTGGCGCAATGCGCCGCGATGTCCGCAGACAAAGCCATCATCATTGGTCGGCAGCTACATCGTAGCGCCCTGACAGCGGCATTCAGCGACAGCCCTATTGATACCTGAACGTGCCGCCAAGCGGCGTAAACACTGGGCCCGCCAAGCGGCGAAAACACTGGGCCCGCCAAGCGGCG
>CAURDG010000099.1:0-6014 GCA_963523555.1 uncultured Cardiobacterium sp. | reverse complement strand
GGCGGGCCCAGTGTTTACGCCGCTTGGCGGGCCCAGTGTTTACGCCGCTTGGCGGACCCAGTGTTTACGCCGCTTGGCGGACCCAGTGTTTACGCCGCTTGACGAAACCAGCAACGACGCCGCTTGGCGCAAACCCAGTATCTACGCCGCTTGGCAGGTTCAGTATCTACGCCGCTTGGCAAGCCCAGTATCTACGCCGCTTGACGGACTCAGTATCTACACCGCTTGGGCTACAATGCCCTTTCCTTCTTAATCATCCTGTAACCGCTCATGTTTAATGCCGAAGACCGTGCGCGTTATGCGCGTCTGCTTGCTTTCATCCGCCCGCACTGGAAGGTCGTGCTGCTCGCCGTCGTCGGCACGGTGCTCTACGGCCTTACCGAACCGCTGGTGCCGTTTGTCCTGCAACCGCTGGTTGATGGCGGCTTTGCCGAGGGCAGCATGCACACGGTGTACATCCTCACCGCCCTGCTCTTTTTCGGCTTTGCCCTGAGAGGGCTGGCCAGTTATACGGCGACGTGCAGCATGAACTGGCTGGCGCAGCAGGTGGTGTACACGCTGCGCGGCCTGATGTTCCGCCAGTTACTGCGTCTGCCGATGGGCTATTTTGATGCGCACAGCGCCGGCAGCATCGTCTCGCGTTTTACTTATGACGTCTTGCAGCTTATGGCGGCGAGCACGGATGCGGTCGCGATTTTGCTGCGCGAGGTGGTAACCATCATCGCGCTGACGGTGTTCCTGCTTTATCTCGATTGGAAAATGACGCTGCTGCTTTTTGTCGTCGCGCCGGTTCTGGCGTTTGTCATCATCCATGTATCGCGCAAGCTGCGCCGCATGGCTCGGGCGATACAGGAGGATATGAGCGGCATGAATCATGTGGTGGATGAGGCGCTGCGCGGGCGGGCGATCGTGCGCATTTATAACGGTCAGGATTTTGAGTTCGCCCGCTTTGACCGTCAGGCGGAGGCGGTGCGTTTTCATGCGGTGCGTTCGACGCAAATCGCCGCCGGGGCGTCGCCTGTCGTCGAAATGACGATTATTGCTGCGCTGTCGGCGGTGATTATTCTCTTTGCCCTGAAAGCGCGCACCACGCCGGATCAGATGACGACCGGGGTGTTTGTCTCTTTCCTCGGCACCATGGCGCTGCTGTTCCCGCCGATCAAACGCCTCGGCAAGGTCAATGAGCCGATTCAACGCGGGCTGGCAGCGGCGCAAAGTATTTTTGATTTTCTCGATACGCCAGCAGAACCACAGCCTGCCCTGCCGCCCTGCACCATCACGCGCGGCGAGATTGTCTTCCGCGATGTGTCTTTTTCTTATCCGGAACAGCCGGTGCTATCCGGTTTCAACCTGCATATTCAAGCGGGCGAAACGGTGGCTCTGATTGGCGAGTCGGGCAGCGGCAAATCAACCATTGCTGCGCTGCTTGCCGGTTTTTATGCACCAGAGGCGGGGGCGATCCTGATTGACGGCACGGATACGGCAGAAATGTCGCTCGCCGACCGCCGCCGTGCCATTGCTTTTGTCTCGCAGGACACGGTGCTGTTTTCCACCTCCATCGCCGCCAATATTGCCTACGCCGACCCTGAGCCGGATGCAGCGCGCATTGAAATGGCGGCGGCATCGGCCAACGCAGCCGATTTCATCACCAAGCTGCCGCATGGTTACACGGAAAACATCGGGCCGCAGGGCGGACGCCTCTCCGGCGGGCAGAAGCAGCGCATTGCCATTGCCCGCGCCCTTTATAAGGACGCGCCGATTCTGATTCTGGATGAAGCGACGTCGGCGCTGGACAACCACAGCGAGGCCAAGGTACAGGAAGCGGTGGAACGGCTGCGCAAGGGACGCACCGCCATCATCATCGCGCACCGCCTCTCGACCATCCGCAATGCTGACCGCATTGTCGTCCTCGAACAGGGGCATATCGTGGAAAGCGGCAGCCACGCCGAACTGCTCGGGCGGGGGGGCAGTTATGCTAAACTGCTGTCCCAGCATTATCAGTAACGCTATGAAAAACTTGAAAATCTTAATGGTCTGCATGGGCAACATCTGCCGCTCACCGATGGCGGAAGGCGTTGCCCGTTATCTGTTGCGCGAGATGGGCCGCAATGACGTCATTCTCGATTCCGCCGGCACCCATGCCGCTTATCACGACGGTGACGCTCCCGACCCGCGCGCCCGCCGCGTCATGCGCGCGCACGGCATGCCGATTGACGACCTGCGCGCCCGTGTCTTCAACCTGGATGACTTTGACCGCTTCGACCGCATCCTCGTCGCCGACCGGCGCAACTATCAGGATGTGACCGCACTTGCCAGCGATGACGCGCAGCGCAGCAAAGTCGGCTTCATGCTGGAAACCCTGCCGGACAGCCCGGCACTGCCTGACCCATATCTCGGCCAGGCGGAAGATTTCGAGCGCACCTTCACCCTGCTGGAACAGGCCTTACGTCTGAGGTTTATCCATGGCTGAGCAAACTACAATCGATCTCGAACAGTATCACCACCTCTGGCAGGAAGCGCTACACCTGATGAAAAACATCTGTGATGACGATGAAATGGTGGCGCTGGAATCGCTGACGCCACAAGTCGTCAGCCCCGCTTCGTGGATAATGATTGCTCCAAACAAATTTGCTCTGGACAATATCGAAAAAGGCTCATTGCCTGTGCTGCAAAAAACCCTGCGCAAACTGGGTATCACCAAAGTTGAGCTTAAACTCGCCGCCAACCCTGACCTCTTCGCTCCAACGCCAGGCAAAAAAAGCGCTGCTGTTACCGCGTCCTTTGAAAGCAACCTCAACCCCGATTACCGCTTCGAGAACTTCGTGACCGCACCGTCTAACAACGAAGCCTTTGCCGCCGCCGAACGCGTCTCCGGCAAAACCTTCTTCGCCGACAGCAACCCGCTCTTCATCTACGGCGGCACCGGTCTCGGCAAATCACACTTGATGCATGCCGCCGGTAATGCCCTGCGCCGCCACAACCGTCCGAAAGTGATGTACCTCACCGGCGAACAGTTTGTGAACGAATTTCTTGCCGCGCTTGCCGGAAAAACGCAAAAAGCCTTTTCCAGCCGCCTGCGCAACGTCGATGCCTTGCTAGTGGACGACGTACAGTTCCTCGGCGGCAAAGACCAGTCGCAAGCTGAATTCTTCCACACTTTCAATGAACTGATGGACAAGAAGCGGCAAATCATCCTCACCTGCGACCGCTACCCGAAAGAAATTGAAGGGCTGGAACAACGCCTGATTTCCCGTTTCGGCGCAGGCTTAACTGTCTCCATCCGCGCCCCCGAACCGGAAACCCGCTACGCCATCTTGAAAAGTAAAGCGAAAGAACAGCACTTCAACCTGCCCGACGATGTTGCCTTTTTCATTGCCGAAAATATCAATTCCAACGTGCGTGAACTTGAAGGCGCGCTGAAAAAAGTCATCTTTCAGTGCCAAGTCATCAAGGGTGACAGCCCGGCAACTATCTCCATAGCCAAAGCTGCGCTACACGACCAGTTACAAGCGCAAAAAAACCAAACCAATGTGGATAACATTCAGAAAGTGGTTGCAAAGTACTACGGCATCAGCATTAACGATCTGTTGTCGTCGAGTCGGCGTAAAAATCTCGCCGACCCGCGCATGGTGGCAATGGCACTGACCCGCGAACTTACGGACATGTCTTTGAAAAGTATTGCAGAATCCTTTCATCGTAAAGATCACAGCACCGTTTTGAATGCTATCGAAAATACTGAAAAACGCCGCAAAAATGACCCACGTTTCCGTGAAGAATACGAGACTATCAAGGCCATTATTACCGGATAAAGCATGTGGATAACTTGGTGGATAAATACGTGAATATCTTGTGAATGTCGCGTGTATAAAAAACATCGCTAACTTATCAACATATTGTCCACCCGTTTTCCACCGGGTTTTTCCCCAACAAACCGGACTATTTTTCTTTACACTACCGACGTCTAGCGCACTTTTCCACATATCCACAGGAACGACTGCGACGACGAAAATACATAAAAGAGGTTACTTATGAAATTCGACATCAGCAAAGAGCACTTCCTTGAAGCGCTCGCCGACATCAGCAACATCGTGGCACGCAAAACCACCAAACCCATTCTCAGCCATGCCCTCATCCAGGCAAGCGGCGGCAGTCTGTTACTGAAAGGCACTGATACCGAAGTGACCCTGCAAATTCTGCTGCACGAGCTCAATATTCAGGAAGAAGGCGCTGTTACCGTACCAGCAGGCAAACTGCTTGATGTAGTGCGTCACTTGCCGACGCAGGCTACCGTGTACTGTTCGCTCGACAAAGAACAACTGTTGGTGAAAGCTGCTGGCAGCGTCTTCCGCATTGCCACCCTGCCCGCCGAAGATTTTCCGGCGCTAGCAGAAGCCGACATGGATGGACGCATCGAAATCCAGAGCCGCGCCCTGCACGACATCATGCAAAAAGTCCGCTTTTCCATGGCTAATGAAGATGTGCGCTACTACTTGAACGGCATGTACCTCAATATCGTCGAAGACGGCCAGGCTATCCATGCCGTCAGCACCGACGGTCACCGCCTTTCCTACGCACGCAGTGCTCTCGATACCGCTGCCACTGCCGGCACTAACCTCATCGTGCCGAAAAAAGGCGTAAACGAGCTCATCCGCCAATTGGCACGGGTCAGCCAGCCGGTTGTCCTCAATCTCGGCGAACGCCAGCTCAGCCTGACCATCGGCGGCACCCGCCTTACCAGCCAACTCATCGACGGCAATTTCCCCAATTACGAACAAGTCCTGCCGCCGGCGCAGGAAAACCCGGTGCTCGTCTCGCGCCAAGCCTTCCTTGACTCGCTGCAACGCGCTAAAGTGCTGCTGCTCGACCGCCACGACGGTATCCGCCTCGGCTTTGCCGGTACCCGCCTGCAACTCTCGGCACGCAACCTTGAAAACGAAACCGTCGAAGAAGCGCTGGACATCATCAACCCGCAGAACCTCGAACTTGAAGCGGCACTGAATATCAACTACCTGATCGATGCCATTTCGACCATCAGCGGCGACAACGTGCAGCTGCATTTCATCGACAAAAACAGTCCCTGCCTCATTACCAGCAGTGAAGATGAGGGTGTGCGCTACATCATCATGCCGATGCGGCTGTAACTCGCTGGACTAAAATAAAGCGCCCATAGGGCGCTTTATTACTTTGCAGCCAGACATGGCAAACGACATACTCTTTTACCTACCCATCCGCTATCATGCGAAAAAAACAAGAGAAACAGATATGGCAGTATTTTTCACGGCGGACACTCATTTTTTTCACCATAGCATCATCAAATACTGCCGCCGCCCTTTCCGTAGTGTCGAAGAAATGAACGCTGGCATCATTGCCCGCTGGAACGCGCAAGTTGGCAAAGATGACCGTATTTATCACCTCGGCGACGTATCTTTCGGCGGCCTATCTGAAACTTTTCGCCTGCTTGCTGAACTCAATGGCGAAATCTGCCTGATAACCGGTAATCACGATGATGAAATCACCACTGATCCTTATCTTTCCGAGCGCTTTCACTGGATCAAGCCTTATCATGAAGAAATCCTTAATGGACAGGCGTTAGTGATGTTCCATTATCCTATTCAGGAATGGCGTGGTGCACAGCGTGGTAGCTGGCATCTCTATGGTCATACCCACGGCTGTGTGCAGTTGCGTGGTGCAGCATTAGACGTTGGTATAGATGCTCATCCCGAATTCCGTCTGTGGAGCTGGGACGATATCCGCGCGCGTCTTGCCAATGTACCGCCGCTATCCTATCCACCTCGCCCGGGAAAAGTCAGTCAATACAGCTAAAAGCTAAATAAAGTTGCCATATAGGTGATAAACACCAAAAATACGTCTTTTATTGTAAATAGTATTTGTTATTTACCTTGCCAAGTCTTATTAGCCGCGCTATCGTTCTGCTCCTAATTCATAATTACAGAGGAATCCCATGAGTCGAGAAGTTCCCGCCGTCTTCGGCAGCGTCTTTTACCCCGAAATGC
>CAURDG010000098.1:0-6037 GCA_963523555.1 uncultured Cardiobacterium sp. | reverse complement strand
CCATGGTTTGCACGGTGCCTTTGCCGAAGCTGTTGCTGCCGATGATGAGGCCGCGTCCGTAGTCCTGGATGGCGGCGGCAAAGATTTCCGAGGCGGAGGCCGCATAGCGGTCGATGAGGACGGCAAGCGGGCCGTCGTAGGCAGTGCCGGCGTCGTCGTCACTTTCGTTGCGCACGCCACCTTTGGCGTCGGAGACGATGACAACGGGGCCTTTATCAATGAAGAGGCCGACGGTTTTTACCGCTTCGTAGAGTGAACCGCCGCCGTTGCCACGCAGGTCAACGACCACGCCATCCACTTTGGCGTTGCGGAATTCTTTGAGCAGACGCTCAACGTCGCGCGAGGTGCTACGGTAGTCGCTTTTTTCTTGTTGTGCACCTTCGAAGTCCATGTAGAAGGACGGCAGCTTGATAACGCCGATGCGGCGGGTGATACCGTCTTCGCTGACTTCTTCGATGGTGGATTGCGCGGCTTGTTCTTCGAGTTTGACTTCGTCGCGTTCGAGGGTGATTTCGCGCACGCCTTTGGCGGCGTTGGCGGGGTCAATCAGGAGGCGCACGAGGGTGCCTTTTTTGCCCCGGATAAGGTCAACGACTTTGTCAAGCCGCCAGCCGGTCACATCCACAAACTCACCGTCATGCCCCTGGGCGATGCCGATGATTTCGTCTTTGACGCTGAGTTTGCCGCTTTTGTAGGCGGGGCCGCCCGGCACGAGTTCGCGGATGGTTACGCGGTCTTCTTCCAGCGAGAGGATGGCGCCGATGCCTTCCAGCGAGAGGCGCATATTGATATTGAAGTCTTCGTTGGTGCGCGGCGAGAGGTAGTTGCTGTGCGGGTCGAAGCGGTTGCTGACGACGTTCATGTAGATGTCAAAGACGTCGTTCATGCTGATCTGGTTGAGGCGGCGCAGGGCACCGGTATAGCGGCCGCGCAGCAGTTTCAGGGCTTTTTCTTCGCTTTTGCCGGAAATGCGCAGGCGGATCAGCTGGTCTTCGATGCGTTTTTCCTGCTCGGCCTGGGCGACGGCAACGTCCGCCGGCCACGGCTGTTTTTTGCCGGCTTTGGTTTCCGGATAGGTGATGGTGCTGTCACCGCCAAGGTCAAACGGGCGGGACAGGCGCTCCAGCGACCAGCGGTTGAGCGCGTTCGCCCGCTCGCTGTAACGCTGATAGATGGCAAGCAGCGCACTCAGGTCTCCTTTGTTCGCCTGCAACAGGGCGTCGCCGTAGTGCTTGAATTCGTCAATGTCGCTTTGCAGGAAGTAGATATGTGACGGATCCAGCGCTTGCAGGTAGTCCAAGTGGACGTCGCTGGCGATGGCGGAGAGTTTTTGTTTGCGGTAATGATGGTTGACCAGCAGATTGGTACCGAGACGGAAGGCCCTTTTATGTTCGTTGCTGATGATCAGCGGTTCCGGGGCGTAATCGGGGACAGCCTCAGCGGCAGTCTGGCCTGCGTTGCTGTGCACACAGGCAGAAAGCAGGATGGCAAAGAAAATGATGGGCAGTCGTTTCATCATGGAAGTTTCGTATTTGAGATAGTAAAACTACGTTAGTTTAACATGCTTTCCACCCAGCGCGGGACCTCGACCGTCGCCTTGCCACTGTATATATGCTGGAATTTACTGGCGCCGTGACTGGGTTCCAGGTTGATTTCATACGTCTCTGCCCCCCATTCGCGCGCGAGGGCGACGAAGCCAGCTGCCGGGTAAACCTGCCCCGATGTGCCAATGGCGGCGAAGTGGGTGCAGTTGGCAAGGCGCTTTTCAATAATATTCATGTAATAAGGCATCTCGCCGAACCAGACGATATCCGGCCGCATCCCGTGCGCGCGCTTGCAAACCGGGCAGACTGTTTCCGTTGAGCAGTCGTCGTGCCAGTTATCCTGCACGCTGTCGCAGTAGAGGCAGCGCACACTGAGCAGGCTGCCGTGCATATGCAGCACTTCCGTGGCACCGCCGCGTTCATGAAGATCATCCACATTCTGCGTAATCAGCGTTACCTTGCCGGGCAGCGCCTGTTGCAGATGGGCCAGGGCGATATGGGCAGCATTCGGCTGTACATCGGTATCATGCAGACGGGCGCGGCGGGCGTTATAAAAATCCTGCACCAGCTTGGGGTTGTGCGCGAAGCCTTCCGGCGTGGCGACATCTTCCACGCGGTGGTTTTCCCACAAACCGTCGCTGGCGCGGAACGTTGCAATCCCGGATTCGGCGGAAATACCCGCTCCGGTCAGCACCACAATTCGCTTTTCCGTCATGCCCTTTCTCCCACGCAAGCGGCGATAAACAGCATCGCCCAACCCACTAAAAATGCCACCCCGCCTACCGGCACCAGATAACGCACCTCTTCCGTACCCAAGAACGCCATTACATACAGGCTGCCGCAAAAACAGCACAAACCCAGCAACCAGCACAACCCGGCGGCACGGCAAAACGGCAGCGGAAGACGCAAAGGCAAAGTCGCAAGCAGCATTAACGCCAGCGTGTGCACAATCTGATAACGGTGAGCCTTGTCAAAAAAAGACGCATGCAGTCCGCTGAACACCTCATGTCCGGCGATAGCGCCGAGCGAGACCCACAAAAACCCGCTCAACGCGGCGACAAGTAAAAACAGACGTGCCGTGCGGCTATGCGGATACACCGGTGCCGCTTTCGGCATGGCAGGCGGTATCTCACCGCTTGGCGACTTAACCTGATTGACCATAAAAACCTCACAATAACAGCGGGAAACCGCCGCTTGAACCACAAATCACTGCTATAATCCCGCGCCTTCGGCAGGCGCAGACACGCATCTTACCACCGCCCGCAAGACCTTTCGCCGTACCCCAAAACAGTGCGGCCATCCCGCCCAACCCCTCACGGAACATCGCCAACATGGTATTCAACTGGTTCAAAAAACGAAATAAAACCCAAACTACCACCCCGCAAGAACAAGAACATAACGCCGTCATCACCGAACAACCCGAACCTTCCTCCGAAGAAAGCTCCGCTAGCGATAGCCCAAGCGAGACAACGGCGGCATCTGTCGTCAGCGAAAAATCAACAACCGTTACCGCAGAAACCGCGTCAAGCGAGACGGCTACGGCGTTTGCGGCAGAAGAAGCGTCCACAAACGACAGCGACGAAACTGCGCCAAGCGAGGCGGCGGCACCTGTCGTCAACGAAGCACCTGCAACCATTGCTGCTGAAACCGCATCAAGCGAGACAACTACGGCGCTTGCGGCAGACCCAATAAGCGAAACTACCGCCGAACACGACAACACACCCCAGCCGCAGGCAAAACCGAAAAGCGAGGGGGGCTACTTTGCCCGCATCCGTCAGGGACTCGCCAAAACACGGCACGGCTTCGCCAACCTTTTCCTCGGCAAAAAAACACTCGACCAGGACCTTATCGACGACCTCGAAGCGCAACTGCTCACTGCCGACGTCGGCATCGAAGTCACCACCAAAATCATCGACACTGTCACCCAACAAATCGACCGTAAAGAACTCAAAGACGTGGACGCCGTCAAAGCCGCCGTGCGCGACCACATGCAGCAACTGCTCGCCCCCTTTGCCCAGCCGCTTGATACCAGCAGCGCCAAACCCTACGTCATCCTCATGACCGGCATTAACGGCGCCGGCAAAACCACCACCATCGGCAAATTGGCACGCCACTTCCAGCAAGAAGGCAAAAAAGTCATGCTTGCCGCCGGCGACACCTTCCGCGCCGCTGCTGTCGAACAACTGCAAACCTGGGGGGCGCGCCATAACGTCCCTGTCATCGCCCAAGGCACTGGCGCCGATGCTGCATCCGTCGCCTACGACGCCTTGCAATCCGCGACTGCTCGCGGCGTGGATGTCCTTATTATTGATACCGCCGGCCGCTTGCATACCCAGGATCATCTCATGGCCGAACTGCAAAAAATTAAACGCGTCATCGGCAAACTCAACCCTGACGCCCCGCACGAAACCATGCTCATCATTGATGCCGGCAATGGCCAGAACGCCTTGCGCCAGGCCGAACAATTCCACAAAGCCATGCAACTCGACAGCATTACCGTCACCAAACTCGACGGCACTGCCAAAGGCGGTATCCTCTTTGCCATCAGCGAAAAACTGGGCATTCCCATCCGCTACATTGGCGTTGGCGAGCAGCCGGAAGACTTACGACCCTTTAATGCAAACGAATTTGTGCGCGCACTACTATATGCAGAATAAAACGTAAACGTAAAATTGAACAGAAAAATCAAATATAGGAGCCTTGACATAATGACGACAACAGCACTAACCCTCAGCCACCAAAACTGGTTAACCCCCAGCACCGACATCGACCAATACATCGCCAAAGTCCGGCAAATTCCGGCTCTGGATGCCGATGAAGAACGCCGCCTGGCCATTGCCCTGCAAGAAACCAACGACATCAACGCCGCGCAAACCCTCATCGTCCACCACCTCAAATTCGTCGTTCATATCGCGCGCGGCTTTACCGGCTATGGCCTGCCGCTCGGCGACCTCATCCAGGAAGGCAACATCGGTCTGATGAAAGCCGTCAAACGCTTTGAACCGCAACGTGGTGTGCGCCTCGTATCCTTCGCCGTGCACTGGATCAAGAGCGAAATCCATGAATACGTCATCCGCAACTGGCGCATGGTCAAAATCGCCACCACCAAAGCGCAGCGCAAACTCTTCTTCAACCTGCGCAGCATGAAAAAAAGCATCGGCTGGCTCAACGAAGAAGAAGCGCGCGTGATCGCCGACGAACTCAACGTCAGTACCAAAGACGTCTTCGAAATGGAAAGCCGCATCCACGGCCAGGACATCGCTTTCGAGCTTGGCGATGACGACGAAGACAATGATCACTTCAGCCCCTCACAATGGCTAGCGGACAGCAGTGTGGACCCGGCAGAAAGCGCGGAAAACGCCGAACACGACAACCTGATGCAGCGCAAACTTGCCAGAGGCTTGCAATCACTGGATGACCGCAGCCGCGCCATCGTCCAGGCTCGCTGGCTGAACGAAGACAACAAAGCGACCTTGCAAACCCTTGCCGATGAATACAAAGTTTCGGCAGAGCGCATCCGGCAAATCGAACAACAGGCCATGCACCAACTGCGTTCGCACATCGAAGCCTGAGTATTTCGGGAAAGCGGGACAATCGCTTTCCCCTCTAATCTAATCACACAAAAAATAACAAAACCCGATCATCTACCGGCAAAGCTGCCGAGAGGCAATCCCCAAATAAAAGAACATGACAACATTACACGGAGACGAAAACGACATGAGTTCTCAAATAAAAAAAGCCGGACTGAAAGTGACCGGGCCGAGGATGAAAATCCTTGAAATCATGGAACGCGAGACTACAGACAACGATCGCCACCTCAGTGCGGAAGATGTGTATAAAATCCTGCTCAAAGCGGATGAGGACATCGGCCTTGCCACCGTGTACCGCGTTCTCACTCAATTCGAACAGGCGGGCATCCTCAAACGGCACAACTTCGAAGGCAACCACAGCGTCTTTGAAATTGACAACGGCGACCATCACAATCACCTCATCTGTGTGAAAACCGGTAAAGTCGTTGAGTTCTATGACGAAGCCATATCTGAACGCCTTAAAGAAGTCGCGCGCGAATACGGCTATGAACTCGAAGACCACAGCCTTATCCTCTATGGCGTTTATGACGAAACGCTGACCAAACAAGTTAATAAAACCTGATTCAGGGCAACGAGAGTACAGAAAGATACAAAAGGTGCTTTTCATAAAAGCGCCTTTTTATTTTCTCAGTTAAGGAGGGAAAAGATGCTTATTACCGTCAATGGCATAGGGCTTACCTACTATGGTAAATGCGATTTTGATACCGATGGCAACTACATCAGCACAAAATGCTTTGTATTTTTCTACATTCCCATTCTGCCCATATCCAGTGCGCTCATTAATGAACAGGCGACGACCGCCAGTAGTTTCAGAGAAGGGAATTACGCCATCATTACCACATTCCCCGTCTATAGCTAAGATGCTTATTTTTTCATACAGGAGAATGATTATGGCCTACTCTC
>CAURDG010000097.1:0-6040 GCA_963523555.1 uncultured Cardiobacterium sp. | reverse complement strand
CAAACCGCCGCCAAGCGGGATAAACACTGGGCTCGCAAACCGCCGCCAAGCGGGACAAACACTGGGCCCGCAAACCGCCGCCAAGCGGGACAAACACTGGGCCCGCGAACCGCCGCCAAGCGGGACAAACACTGGGCCCGCAAACTACCGCCAAGCGGGATAAACACTGGGTTCTCAAAACCGGTAAAACGAAAGCGCCCTACCGCTTACCCGCCCAGGCCGCTCAACGCCGGACAATCAGCGGCCTCATGCGCCCCAACGCGCACAATCGACTGCAAAAAGGCGCGGATTTCCATGAGCTGCGCAATCTTTTCTTCCACCTGCTGCAACTGCGCCGCTACCAGCGCATCGGCGCGGTCATGCTCCGCCGGATGACTTTTCAGCCGCTGCAACAGGCGGATATCATCCAGCGTGAAGCCCAGCGCACGGCAGGATTTGATGAACGCCAGCGCGTGCAGTGTCGCCTCGTCATAAATGCGGTAGCCGTTGGCGGCGCGCTGCGGCGGCGGTAACAGCCCGCTCTTTTCATAAAAGCGCACCGTCTCGGCATTCACCCCGCTGCGCGCGCTCAGTTCGCGGATTTTCATATTACTTGACCTCGTAGTGACTACGGACTTTACCATGCCCATCACCAACCACCACGAGGAAACCGCCATGAACAATAACGCCCTGCGCCTGCCCGCCGTGCATGAACATCACCATGCCCATGCGCACAGCCACGTCCCGCAGAACCGCAAAATCCTGGCGCTGAGTTTCGTCATCATCACCGCTTACATGGGCGTGGAATTGATCGGCGGCTGGCTCTTCCACAGTCTGACATTGCTCGCCGACGCCGGCCATATGGCGAACGACAGCTTCTCGCTCTTTCTCGCCCTGCTTGCGCTTTTCCTCCCGCCGCGCGGGCAGAAAGGGTTTGCCTTGCTTAACGGTGCCTCGCTACTGCTGGTGGCTGTGCTAATCCTGCATGAAGCGTGGGAACGCTGGGCAGCACCGACGGCGATGCTGGCCGGGCCGATGCTGGCGGTGGCCGTGGTCGGACTGGTGGTCAACCTCATCGTCGCCCGCCTGATGCTGCACGGCGATCATGACAACCTCAACGTCAAAGCCGCCTACCTGCATGTACTGGCTGACCTGCTCGGCTCGGTGGTCGCCATCGTCGCAGGCCTATCCGCCTGGCTACTCGGCTGGCAGTGGGTGGATACCGCAGCCAGCGCCCTGCTTGCCCTCTTTATCCTGAAAAGCGGCTGGCAGATCAGCCATCAAGCCTGGCGGGAATGGCGCTGAAAAAGAATCGCTGTGTGCATGGCGGATATACAGGCCAAGCAAACCGACCCCACTTGCTCCCGCTGCACCGCCCCGGCAAAATCTGACGCAATTTCCACTCACAGAAACCCTCATGCCCCACTTTATTCCCGACCTCGACGATCCGCGCACTCATGGCTGGGGCGGGCGTGAATACAGTAGCGACAAAAGCGCTGCCTGGACGATGCTGTTGATCTTGCTGCCTGTCGCCATCCTCTTCGCCATCCCCGTCGCCTCGCTATCAGGCTTCGCGCACTATTTCATCCCATGCGTGGGACTCGCGCTCTGTGCCTTTGCCATCCATGACATATGCACTACCCATGGTGTGGACAACAAACCCCGCGCGCCCGCCATCGTCTGCGACCCGCAGGGTCTGACTGTCTATACCGACAGGGGAAAAATCTGCAAACAGTGGTGCTGGCAGGACATTGATAGCGTCAGTGCCCACATTGACTATCTGCGTATCAGTCATCTGCGCATTATCCTGCGTAGCGAAGCGCCACAGACCTTTCGCGATTTCCACGACTATCGCTTCAACGAAATCCATATTTACACTGAAATTGCCGCCGTTGCCACGGATTTCCTGCATGGCACACCTCCGCCAGCCCCACCCGCGCTGCCGGCTTACTTCAGCCATACCTGGAGCGAAACGCAGCCGATCATTGTCTGGACAAGCATCGGCCACCTCTTGCTGCTGCTATTGGCACTGGCTGTCTGCTGGCCTGGCATCGCACAGTACTTGTACGATATTTTTCCTGCCAAGAAAGTGCACGATATGCTGGAAAAAAGCATAGCCATTGCGCCATTAGCCGGTTTTCTCATCCTGGCAATCCTCATCACTTACTACCGCAATTACATCCTGCATAAAGGCGCTTGCCGCCAGATCACCATCAATGCCAGCGGTCTGCATTTCCTCAAAGCTACCGATGACGACATTATCGGCAACCCACTGACCCTGTATTGGGCGGACATCACCCACATCGAACCCTGTATCGAAGAACAGAAAGATGACAATGGCGATATTAGCCGCCGCTACTACCTACGCATCCGCGACCGCCTCAGCAACCACTGCAAAATGGATGTTGGCTACCTGCCTGATGCTGAGAACAGCAGCAAGGAAATTGCTGCCGCCGTGGATGCTGTCATCCACAGCCGCCCGTCACCACCACTTACAGCGGAAAACGAACCCACCTTTCCTACCACAATACCGCTCATGACTATCCGTCTTTTCTGGATAAACGTCCTGCTTACCACTGTAACTACCCTCGGCATCGGCAGCTGCCTGTACCTGCACCACTGCCTCACCTTCCCCAGCGATAAAATCCTGCATATTCTCGCCTGCGCCTGTATCACCCTAACCTGCGTAACGTTCTTCATCGAAGTCGACTACTACCAAAACAAACGGCGCTGAGTTGAGCAGCTACCAAGCGGGATAAACACCGGATTTACGCACACAAGCAAAAACCGCCCCGAAGGGCGGTTTTGGGTATCAGCCGGAACTATGGCCGACATTCAAGCCACTGCCGATGCGGTAGAACTGCCCGCCAGCGACGTAGTGCAGGGTTTTGAGATCGTCGCCGACATCATCGAAGTGCCAGTGCCCATCGCGGAAGACACGTCCATCCGCCCAGGCGGCGACGGCTTCGGCGAGGAAAAGGTCGTAGTTTTCCTGGTTATGCGGTTCGGGGATGAGGCGGCAGATGAGGTAGGCGGCGCAATCTTTAATGAGCGGGGTGCGCTGCCCTTCCGGATAGAAGGTTTCGACGCCGCAATCCGCCAGTTTGTGCGGGTTATCGCGGCCACTCGTGCTGCCGAGGGCGACGACTTGTGCGGCCTGCGCCGCAAACGGCACTTGTACGCCGAGGTAGCCGCTTTCTTCGATGAGATGGCGGGTGTAAGCGGCGCGGTCAATGATGGCGGTGATTTTGGCTGGATCGAAGTCAAATAGGCCAACCCAGGATGCGCTCATGGCATTCTCGCGGCCACCGTGGGCGGCGGAAAGGATAACCGTCGGGCCGTGATTGAGGAGGCGGTAGGCTTTGTCGAGGGGAACGGGCTGGAGGTTCATGGGTTTTCCTGCAAGTGTTGGCGGATGTCTGCCGGGGAATAGGTTTTCGCGCCGTCCTGTGGGTCGAGAGCGGCGACGAGCAAGGCGCGGGCGAATTCGGCGACGGGTAGCGGGCGCTGGCTGCGCAACAGGCCGATGGCGTTCAGGGCGTGCAGGATGCGGGCGCTGATTTTTTCGCCGGAGCGATCGCTGTCCGGACGGATAAGCAATGGCGGACGGAAGATGCGCAGGCGTGGGTAACCGAGCGCGGTGATCGCTTCTTCCAGCGCGCCTTTCATGCGCGGATAAAAGAAGGGTGAGCGGGCATTGGCACCGGCGGCAGAAACCAGCACGAGTGTGCCTGCGCCGTTTTGCCGCGCTGCACGGGCGAAATCGAGCGCGGCCTGGTAGTCGATTTGCCATTGTGCGTCTTTGCTGCCTGCTGCTTTCAGGGTTGTGCCGAGGCAGATGAAGACGGTATCGCCGCGCACTTCATCGGCCCATTGCTGCGGCTGGCTGAAATCCATGGTGTGGTTATGCAGTTTTTCGTGGCTAAAGGCGGATTCGCGGCGACCGTAGCTGTCGATGCGTTCTACCGCCGGAGAAGCGGCAAGCAGCGGCAGTAGCGCGCGGCCAGTGGCGCCCGTCGCGCCGATGATGAGGGTTTTCATAAATGACCTTGCAGGGTGATAAGGAAGGCGCTGTGATTGGGGCTGCGGCGGGGTTTTCAATGGTCAGGGTTAGCCGTCGCGCCCGCCAGGCGGGGTAGCGGGTTATTCCGTTTCCCGCTTCTTTGTCGCAACGCTTTGGCTTTTGCGATCAAGCGGCTATATTGCGCGCCCTTCATAACTCACACACCCAAGGAGAGAACCCATGTGCGGAATTGTCGCCGGCGTCGCTGAACGCAATATCACCCCTATCCTGCTTGAAGGCCTGAAACGCCTCGAATATCGCGGCTATGACTCGGCTGGACTTGCCGTCTGTCACAGTGGCCGCATCGAGCGTTGCCGCGCCGTCGGCAAAGTGGCCAGCCTCGTCGCCAAAGTGCAGGAAGAGCAACTCAGCGGCACGAGCGGCATCGCCCACACCCGCTGGGCGACGCACGGCGTGCCAAGCGAACGCAATGCCCACCCGCATATGAGCGGCGACCGCATCGCCGTCGTCCACAACGGCATCATCGAAAACTACCAGGAAATCCGCGACGAGCTGCGCGCACGCGGCTACACCTTCCACAGCGATACCGACACCGAAGTCATCGCCCATCTTATCGACAGCCACTACAGCGACGACCTGCACACCGCCGTGCTGGCCGCTACCGCCCGCTTGCGCGGCGCTTACGCCATCGCTGTGCTCGCCGCTGACCGCCCCGACGAAATCATCGCCGCCCGCCACGGCTCGCCGATGGTCATCGGCCTCGGCATCGGCGAACATTTTGCCGCCTCCGACATCTACGCCCTCCTGCCCGTCACCCGCCGCTTCATCTCCATGCAGGAAAACGACAGCGCGCGCATCACGAAAGACGGCTACCAGATTTACGACGCGAGCGGCGCCCCTGTCTCCCGCGCCGAAAGCGAAAGCGAACAAAGCGCCGACCTCACCGGTAAAGGCGGCTACAAACACTACATGCAAAAAGAAATCTTCGAACAGCCGACTGCGATTGCTGACACCCTCGAAGGCCGCCTCGCTCACGGCGAACTGCATCTCACCAGCCTGCGCCCGGAGCTGCTCGACAGCCTCGCACGCACGCGGCAAATCCACATCATCGCCTGCGGCACCAGCTATCACGCCGGGCTGGTCATGAAATACCACTTCGAAGAAAACGGCATCCCGACCAGCGTCGAATACGCCAGCGAATACCTCTACCGCCCCATCGCCGTACCGGCAGACACCCTGCTTATCACCCTCTCCCAATCCGGCGAAACCGCCGACACCCTCGCCGCCCTGGAAAAAGGCAAACAGGACGGGCGCTACCTCGATAACCTCGCCATCTGCAACGTCCCCGAAAGCGCACTGACCCGCGCCGCCGCGCACACCATCCTCACCCGTGCCGGGCGGGAAATCGGCGTCGCCTCCACCAAAGCCTTCGTCACCCAGCTAGCCGTGCTCCACCTCGTCAACGCCATCATCGCCGAACTGCAAGGCCGCGCGTACAGCCGCGAACGGCTTGCCGCCTTCGACCGACTGCCGCGCGAACTGCACGACATCCTCGCCCTCGAACCCGCCATCGCCCAAGCGGCGAAAACCCTCGAACACCGCCACGGCTGCCTCTACCTGGGGCGCGGCGAAAACTACCCGCTCGCCGCCGAGGGTGCGCTCAAACTGAAAGAACTCGCCTACATCCACGCCGAAGCACA
This sequence comes from uncultured Cardiobacterium sp., assembly GCA_963523555.1. Taxonomy (GTDB): domain Bacteria; phylum Pseudomonadota; class Gammaproteobacteria; order Cardiobacteriales; family Cardiobacteriaceae; genus Cardiobacterium. The sequence goes on along the minus strand of CAURDG010000097.1, from coordinate 337 downwards.
CCCCGCCGGCGAACTCAAACACGGCCCGCTGGCGCTGGTGGACGAACACATGCCCGTCATCGCCCTCATCAAGCACGACGCATTGGCCGAAAAAGTCATCAGCAACCTTGAAGTCGTGCAGGCGCGCGGCGGCCGCCTCATCCTCTTTGCCGACGACCGCGTCGCCCTCGAAGGCTTCCCCGGCGCACAAATCATCCGCCTCGGCCAGCTCGACGACCTCACCGCCGCCATCGCCAGCATCATCCCGCTGCAACTTTTTGCCTACCACGTCGCCCTGCTGAAAGGCACGGACGTGGATCAGCCGCGCAACCTCGCCAAATCGGTGACGGTGGAATAA
>CAURDG010000096.1:0-6076 GCA_963523555.1 uncultured Cardiobacterium sp. | reverse complement strand
AAAGCGGAGCGGGCAAACAGAATTGGTTTAACACTTCCCATACAGGAGCCACTATGAAAACCACATTCCGCTGGTACGGCGAAGGCAACGATACCGTATCCCTCGAAGCCATCCGGCAAATCCCCAGCATGACCGGCGTCGTTTGGGCGCTACACGATATGGCCGCTGGTGAGGTCTGGCCGGAAGACCGCATCATCGAAGTTAAAGAACAGGCGGCGAAATACGGCCTCAATATCGACGTCGTGGAAAGCGTCAACGTTCACGAAGCGATCAAGCTCGGTCTGCCGGAGCGTGAGCAGTACATCGAAAACTACAAAGAAAGCCTGAAAAATCTCGGCAAACACGGGGTAAAGGTCGTCTGCTACAACTTCATGCCCGTTTTTGACTGGATGCGCACCGACCTTTTCCACCCCAGTTTCAACGGCGACGGCTCGACCGCGCTTTTCTACGACCACGGCGCGATGAAAGACCTTGATCCGAAACAGCTGGTGAAAAGCGTCGCTGAAGGTTCGCAAGGGTTGACCCTGCCCGGCTGGGAACCGGAGCGGCTCGCGCATCTCGACAAGCTCTTTGACGCTTATAAAAACGTAAGCGAAGACGATTTGCGCAAAAACCTCAAATACTTCCTTGAAGCCATCATCCCGACCGCCGAAGCTGCCGGCATCAAGATGGGTATTCACCCCGACGATCCGCCGTTTTCTATCTTCGGCCTGCCGCGCATCGTCAAAAATTACGCCGACCTCAAAGCCATCGTGGAAATGGTGGATAGCCCCAGCAATGGCCTGACCCTGTGCAGCGGCGCGCTCGGCCCGAATCCGGATAACGACCTCCCGCAGATGATTCGTGATTTCCACGACCGCATCCCCTTCGCCCACATCCGCAACATCAAGCGTTTTGACAACGGCGATTTCATCGAAACTTCGCACCTGAGCAGCGACGGCTCGCTCGATATCGCCGAAATTGTGCGCACTTATCACGACGTGGGCTTCACCGGCTACTGGCGTCCCGACCACGGCCGCCACATCTGGGGGGAACAGTGCCGTCCCGGCTACGGTCTTTACGACCGCGCCCTCGGCGTCATGTATGTGCAGGGCGTGTGGGACGAATGCGAGAAACGCAAGGGTAAGGCGTAAGGCCTGAACGGTAACCGCCCCGCTTGGGGCGGTGTTGGGATAACTCACGACAGCGGCAAAACGCGGTAATCACGCCGCTTGGCAGGCCCAGTAACCACGCCGCTTGGCGGTGCCAGTAACCACGCCGCTTGGCGGAGCCAGTAACGACGCCGCTTGGCGGGCCCAGTAACCACGCCGCTTGGCAGGCCCAGTAACCACGCCGCTTGGCGGGCCCAGTAACCACGCCGCTTGGCGGGCCCAGTAACGACGCCGCTTGGCGGGCCCAGTAACGACGCCGCTTGGCGGCTGCTGGTAAACCGCTTCTGCCGCCAGCGGCAAAAGATTGCCGTACACAATGCCGCATCGTGATAATGCGCCGCTCAATACCCCACCGGAGAAGCCCATGAAAACCATCCTCTGCCTGACCTTCGCCCTGCTGCTCGGCGGCTGCCTGCGCGGCAACAGCAGTAGCGTCCAGGATTCGCCTGCTGTGCAACTGCCCGCTGGCGTTCCGCAAAGCCTGCAATACAACGGGCAAACCTATCGCCTGCAACATTGGGACGGCGAAAGCGGCGAATACTACCTGCGCGGCGAACGGGACTACGACTGGAGCAAGCTGCTCACCCTGATGTTCGTGACCGAAGGAAAAACCTTTGACGACTTTGCCGCCAACATGGAGCGTCTGCTCAAACAGGAAAACGTCCGCTATCGTCTGGATAAACAGAATGGCGCCCTGCAACTCACCATGCTCTACCCGCCCCAGCCCAGACATCCGCATTTTGCCGGCTACGAAAGCAACCTGATGCGCTACCAGCCGCTGCCTTGCGGCTTCGCCGGACTGCAATACGGCGAACAGCATCCCGCAACCGCCGACGGTGCGCACCTCTTTACCGCCGCAGAAAACGCGCAACAAGACTTCCAGCCGCAAGCGGCGCAAATCCTCGCGACCCTGCGCTGCCCGGATAGCCGTTAAGCCAGATACTTACCAACAAAGGGAGACACCATGAAAATCATCCTCTGCCTTCCCGTCATGCTGCTCCTTAGCGGTTGCCAGTCCCTCAGTTCTGACGGACGCGGCACCTTCCAGGCCACCCCCGGCGAAATCCTTTACGGGGCCGACAGCATCGTCGAATGCAAATACAACGTCGGCTGTTACAGCGTCCCGCAACCCTGAGGATTACCACCATGCCGCGATATTCCTGTCTCTTCCTCGCCCTGTTCGGTGGCGCTGCCTGCGCTCAAGCGCTCACGCCTACGCAGATGATGGAGCAAAGCGCCGCTGCTGCCGTCCAGCAGCAACAATTCCAGCAGCAGCAACTGATGGGACACATCTACGACAACCTCGCTCGCTGCGGCGATGCCTACGGACATGGCTGCCGGCAACCGCAGCAAGTGGTCGATAACTCGCGCCCTGCCGAATGGACGATGACCGGCCTTGAAGACAGCTATGGCGGCATCGCCATCGCTTATAACGACGACATCATCCGCGACAATTACCGCAAACCACTGCCGTTCAGCTGGGAAGCCTATCGCGACCACACCTCTTTGCTTGAGGGCATGGCAATGAACGAGGTCAGCCCCATCGGCCCCTACTCGCCGTTCAACGTGCACAGCGCAGGCGCCTTCCGCCACCAGGCCGGCAGCGAGGCAGACGTCCGCGCCAAACTGCGCGAAGAATGCGGGGACGCTCCTTGCACCGTCGCCACCGTGTACCGCAACACCTGCAACGCCCTGGCCGTCGGCTGGTTGCCCGATTACAGCGGCGTGCGTATCTACACCGCCCGCCAAGCGCACCACGGCAATGCTGCCTATGGCCACGGCTGGCACGGCCACACGGACGCCGAAGACTGGGATACCGCCCGCACCATGGTGGCAGCCTCCGTTGCGGATGCCCTCAAGCGCTGCCAGAGCGATCCTGCCGTCCTGACGGCAAGCTGCACCGCGCCGCCCGATCAAGTAGAGGACTGCGCCCTGCCGAATAAACGCGGCGAATACCGCTAAACCCATCTCAAGAACGGACACGCGCCATGAAAATCATCCTCTGCCTTTCCGTCATGCTGCTCCTCAGCGGTTGCCAGACCCTCAGTGCCGACGGACGCGGCACCTTCCAGGCTACGCCTGGCGCAATCCTTTACGGGGCCGACAGCATCGTCGAATGCAAATACAACGTCGGCTGTTACAGCGTCCCGCAACCCTGAGGATTACCACCATGCCGCGATATTCCTGTCTCTTCCTCGCCCTGTTCGGTGGCGCTGCCTGCGCTCAAGCGCTCACGCCTACGCAGATGATGGAGCAAAGCGCCGCTGCTGCCGTCCAGCAGCAACAATTCCAGCAGCAGCAACTGATGGGACACATCTACGACAACCTCGCTCGCTGCGGCGATGCCTACGGACATGGCTGCCGGCAACCGCAGCAAGTGGTCGATAACTCGCGCCCTGCCGAATGGACGATGACCGGCCTTGAAGACAGCTATGGCGGCATCGCCATCGCTTATAACGACGACATCATCCGCGACAATTACCGCAAACCACTGCCGTTCAGCTGGGAAGCCTATCGCGACCACACCTCTTTGCTTGAGGGCATGGCAATGAACGAGGTCAGCCCCATCGGCCCCTACTCGCCGTTCAACGTGCACAGCGCAGGCGCCTTCCGCCACCAGGCCGGCAGCGAGGCAGACGTCCGCGCCAAACTGCGCGAAGAATGCGGGGACGCTCCTTGCACCGTCGCCACCGTGTACCGCAACACCTGCAACGCCCTGGCCGTCGGCTGGTTGCCCGATTACAGCGGCGTGCGTATCTACACCGCCCGCCAAGCGCACCACGGCAATGCTGCCTATGGCCACGGCTGGCACGGCCACACGGACGCCGAAGACTGGGATACCGCCCGCACCATGGTGGCAGCCTCCGTTGCGGATGCCCTCAAGCGCTGCCAGAGCGATCCTGCCGTCCTGACGGCAAGCTGCACCGCGCCGCCCGATCAAGTAGAGGACTGCGCCCTGCCGAATAAACGCGGCGAATACCGCTAAACCCATCTCAAGAACGGACACGCGCCATGAAAATCATCCTCTGCCTTCCCGTCATGCTGCTCCTCTGCGGTTGCCAGACCCCCGGCTCTGACGGACGCGGCACCTTCCAGGCTACGCCTGGCGCAATCCTTTACGGAGCCGGCAGCATCGTCGAATGCAAATACAACGTCGGCTGTTACAGCGTCCCGCAGCCCTGAGGATCACCACCATGCCGCGATATTCCTGCCTCTTTCTCGCCCTGCTCGGTGGCGCCGCCTGCGCGCAAACCCCAGAGCAGCTGATGCAGCAAAGCGCTGCTGCCACCTACCAGCAGCAGCAATTCCAGCAGCAACAGCTGATGAACCAGATACAGCACAACCTGACCCACTGCGGCGACGCCAACGGCTATGGCTGCCGGCAACCGCAGCAAGCGGTTGATAACTCGCGCCCCGCCGAATGGACGATGACCGGCCTCGCAGACAGCTACGGCGGCATCGCCGTCGCCTATAAAAACGACATCATCCGCGACAACTACGCCAATCCGCTGCCGTTCAGCTGGGAGGCCTACCGCGACCAAACCGCCGAAATTGACGGCATGGCGATGAACGAAGTCAGCCCCATCGGCAGTGGCTCCTACTTGCCGTATGTCGTGTTCAGCGCGGGAAACTTCCGCAACCAGCCCGGCAGCGAAGCGGACGTTCACGCCAAACTGCGCGAAGAATGCGGGGGAGACGCCTGCACCACCGCCGCCGTGTACCGCAACACCTGTAACGCCGTGGCCGTCGGCTGGCTCACCGATTACAGCGGCGTGCGCATCTACACCGCGCGCCAGGCGCATCATGGCAACACCGCCTACGGCAAAGGCTATCACGGCCACACCGACGCCGAAGACTGGGATACCGCCCGCGCCATGGTGGCAGCCCCCATCGCAGATGCCCTCAGCCGCTGCCAGAGCGATCCCGCTGTCCTGGCGGCGAGCTGTTCTGCCCGCTCCGCCAAAGAGCAGGCATATTACTGCGCCCTGCCGGACAACCTCGGCGAATACCGCTAACCTAACCCTTAACAACGGACACACACCATGAAACTCACCTACAACGGCCTGCTCAACAAAGCCTACTGGCAAGAACGCGGTTACCAACTGCCGCTTTATGACATCCCGCGCGTGCGCGCCGCCACCCTCACCGCGCCACGCTGGCTGCACCTCGGTGCCGGCAACATCTTCCGCGCCTTCCTGGCCAACCTGCAACAGCGACTGCTTGACCAGCGCGACGCCGAGACCGGCATTATCGTCGCCGAAGGCTACGACGACGAAATCATCCAGAAAGCCTACCGCCCCTACGACAACCTCAGCATCTACGTCCGCCTCAAAGACGACCGCAGCCTCGACAAAATCATCCTCGCCAGCGTCATCGAATCGCTGACCATGCAGGACGACCTTGACCGCTTGCGCGACATCGCCGCCAACCCCAGCCTGCAAATGGTCAGCCTCACCATCACCGAAAAGGGCTACCACATCAAAGACCGGGACGGCCACTACTACCCGGCCGTCGCGAACGACCTCGCCAACGGTACCGCCCGCCCGCAAAGCTACATCGGCAACCTCGTCACCCTGCTCCATACCCGCTGGCAAAAAGGCGCCACCCCGCTGGCACTGGTCAGCATGGACAACATGTCGCATAACGGCGAAAAACTGCGCGCCACCGTGCTCGAATTTGCGCACGGCTGGCAGCAGACCGGACACGTCCCGCCCGAATTCGTCGCCTGGCTGGAAAGCAAACACGTCAGCTACCCCTGGACCATGATCGACAAAATCACCCCGCGTCCCGATGCCAGCGTTGCCGCGCTGCTTGCCGCCGACGGCCTTAAAGATATCGCCCCGCTGGAAACCGGCAAACACAGCTACACCGCGCCCTACGTCAACGCCGAAGAACTCGAATACCTCGTCATCGAAGACGACTTC
>CAURDG010000095.1:0-6173 GCA_963523555.1 uncultured Cardiobacterium sp. | reverse complement strand
AATTCGTATCAATCGGCTGATACTTGTGATTCACGGCAGCGTACGTCTGCGGCAAGGCGAGCGCGGCGAAAAGCAGCGCAGCGGTTTTGCAGTGCATGATGGATTCCTTTTTGAAAAAAAATAAAGTTGACAGGATGCAGTGTAGCACGCAGTAAAAAACATGATAGATATCGCAGACCTATAACCCCAAATCCGCAACAAAACCGCATGGTTGTCCCGCTTGCACGCATAAGCACCCTTATAATATTCCCCTTTCTATCCGTTCCACCCCGACCATGCCCGACACCAAACAAGCGCCAAGCAGCGACCTCTTCCAACTCGTCAGCAATTATCAGCCCTCCGGCGACCAGCCGACCGCTATCGCCCAACTCCTCGAAGGACTGGAAGACGGCCTCGCCAAGCAGACCCTGCTCGGCGTTACCGGCTCCGGCAAAACCTTCACCATGGCGAACGTCATCGCCCGCGCGCAGCGCCCCGCGCTCATCCTCGCGCCAAACAAAACCCTCGCCGCCCAGCTTTACGGCGAAATGCGCGAATTCTTCCCGCACAACGCCGTCGAATACTTCGTTTCCTACTACGACTACTACCAGCCGGAAGCCTACGTCCCCGCTTCGGACACCTTCATCGAAAAAGACGCCTCCATCAACGAACACATCGAGCAAATGCGCCTTTCCGCCACCAAAGCCATCCTGGAGCGGCGCGACACCATCATCGTCGCCTCCGTCTCCTCCATCTACGGCCTCGGCGACCCCAGCCAGTACCGGCAAATGCGCCTGCACCTCTCCAGAGGCGAACGCATTGACCCGCACGACGTACACGCCCACCTAGCCGAGCTGCAATACACGCGCAACGACATCCAGCTTTCGCGTGGCACCTTCCGCAGCAAAGGCGACACCATCGACATCATGCCCGCCGAATCCGACTGGTACGCAGTGCGCATCGAACTCTTCGACGACACCATCGAAAACATCCGCTACTTCGACCCGCTCACCGGCGAAATGCTCGACCCCGTGCCGCGCGTCACCATCTACCCGAAAACCCACTACGCCACGCCGCGCGACAACATCCTCGCCTCTATCGAACTCATCAAGGCAGAACTGCGCGAACGCGTCGCCGCCCTTGTCGAGCAGAAAAAACTCGTTGAAGCGCAGCGCCTCGAACAGCGCACAAGATTCGACCTCGAAATGATGAACGAACTCGGCTACTGCTCCGGCATCGAAAACTACTCGCGCTACCTCTCCGGACGGCAAGCGGGCGAACCGCCGCCGACCCTGCACGACTACCTGCCCGCCGACGCGCTGCTGATGATTGACGAAAGCCACGTCACCATCCCGCAGCTAAACGGCATGTACCGGGGCGACCGATCGCGCAAAGAAACCCTGGTGGATTACGGCTTTCGCCTGCCGTCCGCGCTAGATAACCGCCCGCTGCGCTTTGAAGAATTTGAGGCCATTGCGCCGCAGACCATCTACATCTCGGCCACACCGGGAGACTACGAACGCGAGCACAGCGGCCAGACCGTCGAACAAGTCGTGCGCCCGACCGGCCTGCTCGACCCCGAAGTTGAAATCCGCCCGGTCGAAAGCCAGGTTGAAGACGTGCTTGGCGAAATCCGCACCCGCGTCGCCGCCGACGAACGCGTCCTCATCACCACGCTGACCAAAAAAATGGCGGAAGACCTCACCGACTACCTGATGGAACACGACGTGCGCGTGCGCTACATCCACTCGGACGTTGGCACCGTCGAACGCATGGAAATCATCCGCGACCTGCGCCTCGGCACCTTCGACGTCCTGGTCGGCATCAACCTGCTGCGCGAAGGGCTGGACATGCCGGAAGTCTCGCTAGTCGCCATCTTCGACGCCGACAAAGAAGGCTTCCTGCGCGGCGAACGCGCCCTCATCCAGACCATTGGCCGCGCCGCGCGCAACGCCAAAGGCAAAGCCATCCTCTACGCGGCGCACATCACCCGCTCCATGCAGGCAGCGATGGACGAAACCAGCCGTCGCCGCGAAAAACAGCAGGCCTACAACGCCGCGCACGGCATCACCCCACAGACCATCCGCAAAAAAATCACCGATGTGATGGAAGGGGCGCACGTCGCCATCAAAGCGAAAAAAGCGCACCGCGAACGCGACAAAGAAACGATGCCCGCCGATCCGAAGGCCGCCGCCAAACTCATCAAGCAACTCGAAAAAGAAATGCTCACCCACGCCAAGAACCTCGAATTCGAACAGGCTGCCGCCCTGCGTGACCGTATCAAACACATCGAACAGAGCGTGTACATCGAACAGGCATAAGACCCGCCCTGCCTTCCTGTAAACCCAGCAATGACGCCGCTTGGCGGGCGCTCAAATGCAGAAATGCGCACAAAAAAATCCCTTCCCCCGCTTGCGGGGGACGGGGCTCCCATGAAAAAAATGCTCGCATTTTTTCCATGGGTACCCAGGAAGATGCCGCGCAGCGGCGGAAGGGGGGAAACATGGCGGTAAACCCAGAATTTATCCCGCTTGACGTGAGCCCAGTATTTACGTCGCTTGGCGGGCGCTCAAATACAGAAATGCGCACAAGAAAATCCCTTCCCCCGCTTGCGGGGGACGGGGCTCCCATGAAAAAAATGCTCGCATTTTTTCCATGGGTACCCAGGAAGATGCCGCGCAGCGGCGGAAGGGGGGAAACATGGCGGTAAACCCAGAATTTATCCCGCTTGATGTGAGCCCAGTATTTACGCCGCTTGGCGGGGGCAATAATGACGCCGCTTGGCGGGGCCAGTAATGACGCCGCTTGGCGGGGCCAGTAATGACGCCGCTTGTTGGGCCCAGTAATGACGCCGCTTGTTGGGCCCAGTAATGACGTCGCTTGACGGGGCCAGTAATGGCGCCGCTTGGCGGGGCCAGTAATGACGCCGCTTGGCGCCGTCGGCATAAAAAAAGCCGAAGCGGGGCTTCGGCTTTTACTTGATGTTGTGCGCTTTATTGCAAGGCGCTGACGCCCTGGCTGGCCAGGGTATCGGCGTCAGCCGTGCGGCCGAGGGCGCGCAGACTTTCCACCAGTTTGTTCAGCGCCGCTTGTGAGCGTTCGCCGTTTGGCTGGACTTTGAGATAGGCGCCGAGGTAGCGGCTGGCCATGTCGAAGTTGCGCTGCATGTAGTAGGCGTCGCCCAACCAGTACTGGGTGAGCGTGGCTTCATTGCCGCTGGCGCTGCCGCTGTTCAGGAATTGTTCGAAGGTGCCGATAGCGCCATTCAGGTCGCCGGCGCGGTATTGGGCAAGGCCGGTTTCGTAACCGCCACCGCTTTGCTGGCCGCCTTGCGGGGCTGCTTCGCCACGGCGCGCGGTCGGCACGGCGGAAACGCCGCTCGGCAGGCGGGGGCTTTTGCCGACTTCGTCGATGCGCACTTTCATGGAGGCCTGGTCGCTTTCCATTTGTTTGATGCGGTTGTTGAGTTCGTCCACCTGGCGGCGGGTAGCGGCAAGTTCCGCCGGGTCAACGGTGGCGCAGCCGCCAAGGGTAAGAGCCAGGGCGATGAGGGCGATGCCGGTGTGTTTTTTCATGGGTGCTCTCCTGTGGTTTCTCAGTACATGATGACGACGCGGCGGTTCTTCGCGTAGTCTTCTTCGCTTGAGCCGTAGGCGGCGGGACGTTCTTCGCCGTAGCTGAGGACGCGCATTTGTTGCGGCGCGACGCCCTGGGCGGCGAAGTGTTCTTTGACCGAGTAGCCGCGTCGCTCGCCGAGGCTGATGTTGTATTCGCGGGTGCCGCGTTCGTCGGTGTGGCCTTCGAGGACGACGTTAGCTTGCGGGTTGGCGCGCAGGTAGGCGGCGTGTTCGCGGATGACGGCTTCGGAGCGGCTGTCGATGGTGCTGCTGTCGTAGGCGAAGTAGATGATGCGATCTTTATCTGCCGATTGTGGCCCGCCGGTGACGTTGCGTCCGTATTGCGGGTCGTTGTAGTAGTCGGCGGTGCCGGCGTTGCCGCGTCCGTAGCTGGTATTACTGCCGTAGGTGGCACCGTCGCCATAGCCGTATCCGCCGCCCATGCCGTCTGCACCCGCGCCATTCGCGCCTTCTTCGCCTTCGAGGCCGTAGGGGCTGGAGCAGGCGGCAGCGAGCAGGGTAAAGAGTAGGGTGCCAAGGTAGTGTTTGCGTTTCATTGTCGGGTCTTCCTGTTGTTGTTTTTAGTAGAGGGGATTAGGGGCGGGTATCCGGGCTCCAGGCCGGGTCGCGCAGGCGGCCGTTCGGATCGGACAGGGTTTGCGCCACGCCGCCTTTACTGTTGATGACTTTGAGGACGGATCTGCCGCCTTCTTTGGTGGCGTAGATGATGAGCTGGCCGTTCGGGGCAAAGCTCGCGCCTTCGTCGAGGCGGCCATTGGTGAGAGCGTCAAAGCGTTTGCTGGCGAGATCGTAGGTGCCGATCTGGTAGCCGCCGCCGCTTTGCCGGGTGAGGACGAGCGAGCTGCCGTCCGGCGAGAGGTCGCTGTTGGCGCTGTAACCGTTGCCGGAAACGACGCGTTCGGCAGATCCGCCGTTGCGGCCCATGCGGTAGATTTGCGGGCTGCCGGAGCGGTCGGAGGTGAAGTAGATGTAGTTGCCGTCCGGCGAGAAGGCAGGCTCGGTGTCAATCGCGCTGTGGTCGGTCAGGCGGGTTTTGCTGCCGCTGGCGAGGTTGAGCAGGTAGATGTCGGGGTTGTTGTTGTCCGACTGCACAAAGGCGAGGTAGTTACCGTCCGGCGAGAAGGCCGGGGCGCTGCTGATGCCGTTGCCCTGGGCGACGACGCGGCGGCCACCGCCAAGTTCCTGGATAACGATTTGCGCGTAGTGGTTGGCATAGGTAACAAAGGCGATGGCGCGGCCGTTCGGTGCCCAGGACGGGGAAAGGATGGGCTCGGAGGAGGTGTAGAGTTCGCGGCGGTTGGCGCCATCCACGTCGGAGACGACGAGGCTGTATTTGCGGCCGTTTTTGCCGCCCTGTTCGAGGATGTAAGCGAGCTGGGTCCCGAAGACGCCGCGTTTGCCGGTGAGGCGGTAGAGGATCCAGTCGGAGACTTGGTGTGCGAGCTGGCGCGCATCGGCGTCGCTGAGGTTGTCGCTGGCGAGAACGTTACCGGCGTTGATGTCGCCAAGGCTGAATTGGCCGCTGCTGCCGCCTTGCATGTTGCCGGAGACGACGTAATCCGCACCGGCCTGTTTCCAAGCGGGATAGTTATCAGCGCCGGCGGCGGGGAAGCTGCTGGGGTCAAGCGGCTGGAAGAGGCCGGTTTTGTGCAGATCGCTGGCGATGAGGTAGTCCATTTTGACGCCCGGATCACCCTGTATGGGCAGGATGGCGATGGGGCGGGCGGCGACTTGGGCGCCGGAAACGTTGACTTCGACTTGGGCCTGTGCGCTGAACCACGGGAGGAGCAGGCTGAGGCCAAGCAGTTTCCATTTGTTGCTGTGTTTCATAAGGTTCACCTTGTGTTGGGTTATGGTTGCGAGGGGCGCGCATTGTAGCCGCTTGTGGCGGTTGCGGCAGTGAATGTGCGGTTAGGGGTCAAAGTTGGCGATGATGCCGTCGGTCACGAGGGCTTCAACGGCGCCGGGATGTTTCGGCAGCGGCAGCGGTGAGGCATCGTGTACGGCGCGCAAGGCGGCGTCGTCGAAGAGTTTGTTGCCGCTGCTTTGTTTGATGGCGGCTTTGGTGACGTTGCCTTTTTTATCGAGCTTCACGAAGAGTTTGACTTTGAGGTTGCCCGGTATGTTTGGCGGCAGACGCCAGAATTTTTTCATTCTGGCACCAAGGATATTGGTGCCGAAGTCGCCGAGGGCGGCTTTGGCTTCGGCGCTTTCTTTGCCGGCGGCTTTTTCGGCATCGCTGTCAAGTTCTGCAGCAAGGCTTGCCATTGCTGCTTTTTTGTCGGCTTCTGCTTTGGTTTTGGCAGCAGCTTCTTTTTCGGCTTTGGCTTTCGCCGCTGCCGCTTCTTTGGCGGCTTTTTCTGCCGCTGCTTTTTCAGCCGCCGCTTTTTCTTTCGCAGCTTTGGCGGCTGCTTCTTTTTCCGCTTTAGCTTTCGCTGCCGCCGCTTCTTTGGCGGCTTTTTCAGCTGCTGCTTTTTCAGCCGCCGCTTTTTCTTTCGCGGCTTTGGCAGCAGCTTCTTTTTCCGCCTTGGCTTTCGCCGCTGCCGCTTCTTTGGC
>CAURDG010000094.1:0-6223 GCA_963523555.1 uncultured Cardiobacterium sp. | reverse complement strand
GCCAAGCGGCGCCAACACTGGGCCCGCCAAGCGGCATCAACACTGGGCCCGCCAAGCGGCGTAAACACTGGGCCAGCCAAGCGGGATAAACACTGGGCCCGCCAAGCGGGATAAACACTGGGTTCTGGACACCCATTACGATGCGCCACGGTGGCAGCCGGGGCCGTCGATGCGGCTTCTGCCGCCCTGTTCGGGGGTGATGCGGATTTGTGTCGGGATGCGTTCGGTCAGCGCCGCGATGTGCGAGATGACGCCGATGTGTTTGCCGTCGGCGCGCAGGGCGCTCAGGGTGTCGAGCGCGCTTTCCAGGGTTTCTTCGTCGAGGGTGCCGAAGCCTTCGTCGAGGAAGAGGGTGTCGATGCGGATGTTTTCCCCCGCCATATGCGAGAGGCCGAGGGCGAGGGCGAGGCTGACGAGGAAGATTTCGCCGCCGGAGAGGTTTTTGGTGGTGCGGGTTTCGCCGCCCTGGTAGTTGTCGATGATGTCGAGTTCGAGCGGGCGCGCGGGGTCGTGGGTGAGCAGGTAGCGGTCGTTCATCCGCGCCAGTTGGCGGTTGGCGTGGGCGATGACGCTGGCGAAGGTGAGGCCTTGCGCGAAGTTGCGGTATTTTTTGCCGTCTGCCGAGCCGATGAGGTCGTGCAGCGCCTGCCAGCGGCGGGTTTCGGTCTGTTGGGCGGTGATGGCCGCCTGTTTGTCGCGCAGGGCGGCGTGGGCTTTGTCGTTTTCTGCAAGGCGGTAGTTGATGGTGGCGATGGTCTGGTCGTGGGTCTGCTGTTGGGCGCGTGCGGTTTCTTGTCGTTCGCGCAGGGTGGTTTCGTCTTCGTCGGTCAATGCCTGGGCAAGGGTGGCGTCGAGGCGGGCGGCGCGGTCGTGCAGGCGGCTGTGGTTGTCTTGTTGGCGGCGGTCGAGGTCGGCGGCGCGGGCGGCGAGTTGGGCGCGGGCAGCGGCGGGCAGACGGGCGGCGAGGTAGGCGGTTTCGGCGGGAGAGGGCTGGGGCTCGCTGCGCGAGATGCCCTCACCCCCGCCCACTCCCGCAAGCGGGAGAAGGGGTTTTTCTGTGCGGGCGTCGCTTGGTGTGGCTTCTGTTTGGTGGGCTAAAGCCCACCCTACGTTTTGTGCGCTGGTATCTGCGATGATGCCCGCCGCTTCGCTGTCTTTTTGGAATTGGGCGGCGGCTTTGCTGATGGCGGCGCTGTTTTGTGCGAGGCGTTGGCGCAGGTCGTGGAGGCGGGTTTCGCTGTCTCGCAGGGTGTCGTGCGCTTGTTGGCCGGCGGTTTGGGCGCGTTGGGCGTCGTGTTCGCTGCGGGTTATGGTGTGTTGTGCGGCGCGGGCTTCGGCGTCGGGGTCGCGTGTGCCGTAGTGGGTGCGGCGTTCGTTTTGGGTCGTTTGATAAGCTGTGAGGGCAGCGTTGCAGGCGGTAGTCGCTTGATTATGGGCGTTTTCGCAGGCGGTGAGGGTGGCTTGGGCGGCGGCGAGTGCGGCGGCGGTGGCAGCGTGTTGTTGTTGGAGGTCGGTGTGTTTTTTTGTGTGGGTTTGCCAGTCGTGCAGGCGTTGGCGCAGGGTGTTCAGGATGGCGGCGGGGTTGTGCGGGGTTGTCGCCGTGGTGGGGGTGTAGGGGGCGAGTTGGCGGGCAAGGGCAGCGCGGGCGGCAGCGAGGGCGTCGTCGCTTTGTTTTTGTTGTTGGCGGGCGGCGTCGTGGTTGGCGCGGCTGTTGGTGTGGTTTTGCGCGGCGAGGTCGCGGTTGTGCGTGGCAGCGGTGGCGTTTTGTGCGGCGGTTCGGGCAGCGCTAGCGGCGTTGTGTTCTTCGGTTTCGCAGATTTCTGCCTCGGTGATATAGCGGTTGAGTGCGTCGTATTGGACGCGGAGGCTGTCCGGCTGCGGGATCTGGCCGTGGGTGTAGGGGTGTTCGGTCGCGCCGCACAGCGGGCAGGGTTCGCCGTCGTGCAGTTGGGCGCGACGGGTGGCGAGGTCGGCGATGTTTTGCGCAGCGGCGAGTTGGGCGGCAAGCCGGTCTTTGTCGGCGCGGTAGTCGCGCAGGCTGCGCCCGGCGAGGTGTTGGGCGAGGCGTTGGCTGGCGCGGTCATGGGCAGCGGCGAGGGTTGCGGCGAGGGCGGCGTTTTTTTGGCAGGCGGCTTCGGCGTCGGCGAGGGCGCGTTCGTTTTCTTGGTGTCGGGCGAGGGTGGCGCGGGTATGGGCAGCGGTTTCGTCGTTTTGTTTTTGTTGGGCGGTGAGGTCCTCGACGCGCAGGGTGATGGTGTCGAGGTCGCGGGCAAGGGCGGCGTCGGCAGCGTGGGCGTCAAGCCAGGCGGCGCAAGCGGTGAGCTGCCGGGTTTCGTCGTCGTGTTGTTGTTGCAGGGTGCTGTGGCGCGCGGCGGCGTCGGCGAGGGCGGCTTGGGTTGTGGCGACGCGCTGTTCGTGTTCGCGCAGGGTGTGTTGTTGGTCGGCGAGGCGCTGGTCGTAGGCGCGCATGCTCTGCCAGTGTGGCTGGTTGGCGTCGTGCTGTTGTCTCGCGGCGGCAAGGGCGGCCTGGGCGCTGGCCAGGGCGGTGTCGACGACAGCAAGCGCACTTTGTTGGCCGGGCAAGGCGGCGCTGAGGGTGGCGAGGCTGTGTTCGTCGTCGTGTTGTTGTTGGCGCAGGGTGTTGAGGTGGGTGTAGGCGGCGTCGAGGGTGGCGGCGCGGTTGGCGCGTTCGAGGCGGGCGCGTTCGGGGGCGAAGGCGGCGGTTTCTGCGACGAGTTGGGCGGCCTGCTCGCGCAGGGCGCTGTGTTCGGCGCGCAGGCGGGCGATGTCGGCCAGCCAGGCGAGGGCGGCGGCGGTTTGTTGTTGTGTCGTGGTGAGGGTGGCGGCTGCGTGTCGGGCAGTGTCCCGCTCGGTTTCGAGGGCGGCGGTTTCGTCGGCGGTAAGCAGGGTGATGCCAGCGGTTTCGGCTTGCAGGATGCTTAGGGTGTCGCGCGCGGCTTTGTAGTTTTCGTGGGCACGGATGGAGAGTTGGCTGTAGATGGCGGTGCCGGTGATTTGTTCGAGTAGCGGCGCGCGTTCGTCCGGTGTGGCTTGCAGGTAGGCGGCAAATTCGCCCTGGGCGAGGAGCATGGCACGAGTGAAGCGGCTGTAGTCCATGCCGGTGAGTTGTTCGATGGTGGCGGCGGTGGTTTTGAGGCTGCTGGCGAGGAGTTGGCCGCTCGTGGCGTCGGCGATTTCGTGTTTGGGGTTTTGCAGTTCGCCGTCGGCGCGGCGGCGGGCGCGGTGCTGGCTCCAGTGGCAGCGGTAGCGGCGGTTATGCACGGCGATGGTGGCTTCGGCGAAGCAGGTGCCGGTGTGGCGGCTCATGATGTCGTTCGTGTTTTTGTTGATGCGGGCGAGGCGCGGGGTGCGGCCATAGAGGGCGAGGCAGATGGCGTCAAGGATGGTGCTTTTGCCCGCGCCGGTCGGGCCGGTGATGGCGTAGAGGTTGTCGTCGCGGTAGGCGGGGGCGGTGAGGTCGATTTCCCAGGTACCGACGAGGGAGTTGAGGTTGTGCAGGCGGATGTGTTCGATGCGCATGGGTGGGCTTTGGAGAAGGGTTATTCGGCGTTGTTATCGGCTTCCTGGATGTCGGTGAGGATTTGCCGGTAGGCGGCGTGCAGGTCGGGGCGCTGTTCTGCGGGGATGTTGTGGGCGTCGAGGCAGCGGCTGAAGACGTCGTTGGGGTCAAGATCGTCGAGGCGTTCGGCGGCGTGGTCCTGGGCGAGGACGCGCGCGGTGATGCGGTTGTTTTTGATGCGCAGGATGTCGAGCAGGGTGCCCCCGGTTCGTTGTTGCAGGCGTTCGCGCAGGTCGGCGATGTGTTCGGCGCCGTCGTATTCGATTTCCAGCCAGACGGGGGCGGTGCTGGCGGCAAGGTCGTGCAGGCGGTTTTCGATGGTCGGCCAGTCGCCGTGGATGCGGGCGAGGGTTTGCCAGCAGGGGATGGCGAGGGTGTTGATGTGCGGGCGGCGGCCGGCAAAGGTGACGAGGGTGAGGCTTTTTTCTTGTCCGGCTTCGCCAAAGCCGAACGCTAGTGGTGCGCCGCTGTAACGGCGGGTCGGGTCGCCGCCGACGGTTTGCGGGCGGTGCAGGTGACCGAGGGCGAGGTAGTCGATAGCGGCGGGGAAGGCATCGGCGGGAACGTGGGCGAGGCTGCCGATGTAGAGGTCGCGTGTGCCGTCGCCGTCGGTGGTGCTGCCGCCAGCGGCAAAGAGGTGGCCGGTCGCGATAAGCGGGATGTCCGCGCCGTGGGTGGCGCGCAGGGTTTCGGCGTGGGCGATGGTCGCCGCGTAGTGGGCGCGGATGCCTTCGAGCAGTTTGCGCGCTTTGTCGTCGCTGCTTTCGCCAGCGTCAACGCTGCGGATGTCGCGTTCGCGCAGGTAGGGCACGGCGCAGCAGATGGCTTCAACGCTGCTGTCAGGGGCGCGTAGCAGCAGGGTTTCGTCCGCAGGGCTGCCTGCGCTGCCGATGATATGGATATTGAGGGCGCGCAGGAGTTCGCGCGGGGCGTCGAGGAAGGTAGGGGAGTCGTGGTTGCCGGCGGTGATGATGATGTGGCGGCATGTTGTCGCGGCGGCGCGGCAGAGAAAGTCATAGTAGAGCGCCTGGGCGCGGTTCGGCGGGTTGCCGCTGTCGAAGATATCGCCAGCGATGATGAGGGCGTCGGCGTGTTCTGCGTTGAGGGTGGTGAGCAGCCAGTCGAGGAAGGCGCTCTGTTCGTCGTAGCGTTTGCGGCCGTAGAGGGCGCGGCCGAGGTGCCAGTCGGCGGTGTGGATGAGTTTCAAGGGGGATGGGGAGGTGGGTGGATGACCTGGTATGCCATCAATGTGCAACACCCCGCATATTGCGGGGTGTGGTTTGGCGCGCGGGGGCGTTTATCCGCGATTTTCGCCTTCGCGGGTGATGACGACCCAGCCTTTGAGCTGTTCGATGCGTTGCTGTCCGGGGAGATAAGTGCCAACGTGTTCGATGTTGGAGGCGCTGTATGCGGTCGCAGTGCGGGCCATTTCCGCCATGTCGCGGCCGAGGAGGAGGCCACGGATGGTGCCCGCCACCATGGCATCACCGGCGCCGACGGTGCTGGCGACGCGTACGCGTGGCGGTTTGGCATGTACGGCTTCTTTTTTGGTGACGAACCAGGCACCTTGGCCGCCCATGGAGACGACGACGATTTTCATGCCGCGTTCGATGAAGCCGCGCGCTTCGCGGATGATGTCTTCGTCGCTGCTGAGTTCGCGACCGCACATTTCTTGCAGTTCGTGGATGTTGGGTTTGATCATGTCAGGCAGGATGTCGGCCTTCATGGTTTCTGCCAGTGCTTTGCCGCTGCTATCGACCACGATGTATTCGAATTTGCCGTGGTATTTGGCGACGATGCGGGCATAGAGGTCTTTCTCGACGCCGGCGGGCAGGCTGCCGCCCATCATCAGTACGCGCGCAGTGCCGACGTTTTGCTCGATGTAGTCCCACAGTTGTTGTTGGTATTCTTCGGGGACGAAGAGGCCGGCCGGGTTGATGTCGGTGGTTTCGCCGTTGCTGCCGTCAACAATTTTGATGCAGGTGCGGGTTTCGCCAGGAATGCGGATGCAGTGGTCAATGACGCCGTGCTGTTTGAAGGTACGCACGAAGCGTTCTTCGTTATCAGCGCCCATGAAGCCGGTGGCACTGGTGCTGATGCCAGCATCGGCGAGGTTGATGGCGACGGTGAGACCTTTACCGCCAACGGTGATATCTACTGCTTGCGCACGGTTAACGGCATCGCGTTGCCAGCCATCCACGTGGACGGTCATATCGATAGCAGGGTTGGCGGTTATGGTGATGACTTCCATTGGTTCTCCTTGGGTCTTTGGGGTTTGTGGAATGCCGCAAATGGCAGGTTAAGGGTAAATTTAGTAAAAAATTTTGTGCATTATACGGTTTCGTTATAGGGGCGGCGGTATTTTGTCGTGCCACGGTTTGATGTGGTGCAGATTTGCGATGCCGTCCCGCATGTGGTGATAAAGCCCGCCAAGCGGGATAAACCCTGGCTTTTCTGCGTCATTATTTTCCCGCTTGACGAGCCCAGTGTTTTCGCCGCTTGGCGAGCCCAGTGTTTTCGCCGCTTGGCGGGCCCAGCGTTTACGCCGCTTGGCGCGGTCCAGTATTGACGCCGCTTGGCGGGCCCAGTGTTTACGCCGCTTGGCGGGCCCAGTGTTTTCGCCGCTTGGCGGGCCCAGTGTTT
>CAURDG010000093.1:0-6280 GCA_963523555.1 uncultured Cardiobacterium sp. | reverse complement strand
ATAATATTGACCTATTATTTAATATCTGTATGAATAATTAAGTACATTGGCCATATAGATGCCGCAAACGGAGTTTTCCTGCCGTGTACCGGGGTATAAAAAAAGCCCCGCAGAACGGGGCTTTTGGATAAGGCAGGCTTATTGCTGTGCGGCAGTTGCCGGTTGTTGCTTTTTGGCGCCAAAGACACCTTCGACGGCATGGCCGGCATCCACATAGTAACCCGTCATTTCAGCAGCCGCAGGGCCGGTGAAGACACCTTTGATACTCACGTTTCTGTTGGACACGAGATCAGTGGTGGCAAAGCCGCTGTCACTGATGATGGCCGTTGTGCTCACTTTATATTGTGATTGCGGTGCCGTCATCGTCAGCCCCAGGCGTTTTTCGGCAAAATCGGCTTCAGCCTCTACTTTTCCTTGATCGGCTTTGATGAGGTCGCCTTTTTCGTTACGGAAGGCAAGGATGCTTTCGCCTTTATAGAGCGCGCTGCCACGAGTCGGCATGTCGGTAGTTGGTGTGCCGCGATAGAAGGCGGTGTAACCATTGTCAAGGAAGAAGCTGCCGAATTGGGAATGCGCGTAGCTGTCATCACTCACCTGGAAGGATTTGTAAGACAGGCCTTCTTTTTTCACAGTCTCGCCCTGTCCATTCTGGCTGCCAAAGATCAGGATGCTGCCAGCTTTTTTATCGGCGGCAAAGGTCGGCAGGCGCAGCGGTTGGCGGTCGGTATTGCCCTTGAAGGTGATGGTGGTGTTACCGTTATCGGCAGTCTCACGGGAGTTGGAGATATAGGTGGTCGCCCCTTCGGGTTTGTAGTGTTGGACGAAGCGGCCATTGTAAGCACCCGTACGTGCTGCAATTTTCAGCGGGTTTTTGGCGTCGTCAGCAGGTGGAGTTTGGGGCTGCTGCGGTTGCTCAGGTTGTTGCGGTTGTTGTGGTTGCTGCGGATTTTGCGGCTGCTGGGGTTGCTGCTGGTTTTGTGCCTGGTTGTTATTCGGTTTATCGGCAGCCTGGTTGTCATTGTTGCTGCTGCCGCCACAGGCGCTGAGTAAAGCGGCGGTAAGGACAGAAAGGATTAGTTTGCTTTTCATATAAACTCCTATGTTGTGTGTAAAAAAGCCGCCGTATTTTACACATGAGTGGGGCGGCTTTTCTGCGTAAGCGGCTTTTCGTAATGATTGGTTCAGGAAAGTCCCGCCAGGTGTCTTTGTGGCATTTTCTCTGCTTGCAAGTAAAGACGCGACGTACATCCAGGAAGGATGATTGGCGGGTTTGTTAGCAGGGCAATAAAGATAAAACCCCGCTGGATGTAGCGGGGTTCATGCAGGTTATTGCCGTTTGGCGGCGTAGTGCCCGGTAATGATTTCTTTGCCTCCTGCTCCGACGCTGTTGTACTGACCGTACATTTCTTCGGCGTTCGGTCCGGTGAAGGTACCACTAGCACTAATGTATTCGCCAGTTCCAGCTGCGGCAGGGACAAGCTCGGAATTGTTGATCGTGCCTGAGGTCATGCCACGGTGGGTCGGGCTGTTCATGCTGAGTGTGTAGGTTTTGCTCGCAAAGTCAGCGGCAAGCTGCACTCTGCCCAGCTCGGTGCGCTGGTATTGGTTGCTGCCATCGAGGAAATTGAGGATACCGTTACCACGGTAGTTAAAGCTTCCTTCTGTCGGCATGTTGGCAGTGCGGTTACCTCGCGCAAACATGCCCACATCACCGTTATCCAGGGTCATATTGCCGATTTGAGTGTACTGGTAGTTGTTGTCGCTGACGTAGAAAGAGCGATAGGAAAGACCATCCCGTCCGTTAGCAGCATTGAAAATCAGGATGCCGTTTTTCCGGTCATCCGCCGCGAAGGTCGGCAGTTTGAGTGGTTTGAGGTCGTCACGATAACGGTCATTAAAAGTCACGGTCATGTTGTCGCTATCGCTGGATGGGAAACTTTCAAAGGCGCCACCCGCTTTGTGCAGCAAGGTATAGGTTCCGTTGAAGTTGCGTTCAGTACCAAAGTGCTGCTCGATAGTCCGGCTGGTATTGCCGAATAATTGTGAATCGTCAGAAGCGCCCGGCGCAGTCGGGTTGTTGTAATCCGGCTGTTTGAGATTCTGGTTACGCGAAACGGATGGCTGGCCGTCGATGTCTGTCGGCGGGAGTTGCGGCGCATCACTGGCGCCACCGCAGGCGCTGACCAGGGTGGCGGTGAGGATGGAGAGGATCAGTTTGTTTTTCATACAGGTTCCTTGTACTGGGTTTAAGGTTACATATTGTACATGAGTGACGGATTTTTTATTGCGTCATTGTAATCCATTGTTGCAGTTGTGTAATGGCAGACGCAATCTGCGGATGTTCTGACCACCCTGTGTCAACGGGTGCACTGGGTTCAGCGGCGTAATCGGCATTATCAAGATAGAGCGCGGCAATGGCAGTGGCCGTTTCGGCTGTTGTCTCAGCTTGCAGGCTGCGCCAGTAATCAAGCGCACTAGCAAAGGAGAGATTGCGTGGCGCGACGTTATCAGCGGGGTAATCATCACCAAGCGCTGCAGCAACTTGATCAAGGCTATCAAGCTCGGCACTGATACGGCGTTCGTTCCAGTCCTGATCGCGCACAAGGAGACACAGGCGGCGGTAATGCGGCTGCTCTATGGTCAGTTCCTGCGCAACTTCTTCATCACGCACCTGGTCTTCCAGCGCAGTAATGACTTTACGCGCAAAGCGTTCCAGGGCGACTTTGCCATGGTCTTGCAGTTGCGTATGCAGATGGTTAAGGGTGTCTTGGTAGTTCATGATTTATTCGCGGTTAGCGCCGAAAACGGCGGTGGATTCAGGGTAGAGGGCACGGTTGACCGCAGCCGGCAAGCTGAATTGACCGATGATGTGTTCTGCCTGAGGACCGGCAAAGGTGGCATCAAGTATGCCGCCGCTGTATGGCACAGATTTTTCCAGAGTACGATCGTTGTAATGGACGTTGCCACTAATGCTGTCACCGGCCATCGTGCCCTGCACGTCCAGTATCTGCCCACCAACGGCTGAGAGACCGCGCACATTACCGCTGACTGCTTTTGCCCCAAAATCAGCGGTAAGGCGAATATTTCCGTCTTCAACGTTGCGGTAGATGACAGTGCCAGCATAAATCGCAGTGCCGTTACGCGGCACAGCAGCCCTGGGAGTGGGCTGCAGTACATGGAAATGACGGTAGTGGTCGCCGTCTGCGTGATAACTACCGAAGGTGGCATAGGAGAGGTTGCGGTACAAAAGCGCTGCGCCGCCGCGTGTTTGTGCGCGGAAAACACCGTTGCCACCGTTGAAGGCGTAGACGTTTTCGCGGTCAACCGTGGGAATGCAATTGCGGCATGTGCTACTTTCCGGGAAATAGCGCATCACGCCATCGCCATCAATACGAGCGGTTGTCGTCGCAAAGCCGTTTAAGCGACGCCAGCGCACGGCTGACGGTATGCTGGTCCCACCAATATCACCCGGAGGCACGAATGCACCACTGCCGACATGGCTGCTGTTGTTATTACTGCCGCCGTTATTGTTGTTACGCTGTCCATAGTGCATCGTATTAACCGTAAACCCCGGTCCATTAATGGACATGCTTACGTCATTGCCTCCGCAAGCAGCAAGCAACATGATACTTATGAAAGCGCATAAGCCATTGCGCAAGCGCATAAAAACTCCTGATAGCAAAATGCCGACCCCTCGGTACCATCGCGGATTGTCCGGGCATGGCATCGTGTGTCGGCACATGATTCAACTATGAACGCAGGTTTGCCCCAAGTTCACCTCATTGCTGGCGTTCAGCACCAAAAGCAGCGGTAGAATCAGGGTGTTCCCGTTTGATTCGGCCATCCGGCAGGGTAAAGCGTCCAACAATCTGTTCAGCCTGAGGTCCGGTAAAGTTGGCTATCATGGCACCATCGCTGCCTGGCAGTGACGTTTGCAGATTGCGGTTCTGGTAATGGAGGCCGCCCCTGATGCTGTTGCCATCAATTTTCCCATCTATCTCCAGCGTATTGTTTTTGGTCGCTGACAGGTTATTGACGTTACCACTGACTGTTTTACCACCAAAATCGGCCGTCAAATTAATGTCGCCATCTTCAGTATCGCGATAAATCACCTTGCCACTATAAGTTGCGCTGCCACTAGTAGGTACGGCACCAGTAGGCGTCGGTTGCCCTACATAGAAATGGCGGTAACGCTGGCCTTGATCGTAATAGCTACCGAAAGTTGCATAAGACATATTACGGTAAAACAGCGCTGCACCACCTGGCGAAGAGCCTTTAACCGTTCCTAGCCCACCTTTAAAAGAATAGCGGTTTTTCAAGTCTGCTTCGGGCACACAACGAGTACATTCACTGTTATCCGGGAAGTAACGTACCGCACCATCCTTGTCCAGGCTGGCTGTGGAAGGAGTGAAATTGTTCAGGCGACGCCAAGCTGCGGCGACCGTTGGGGCGCCATTGATATCGCCGATATCATCAGGGCGGGGAACAATACTGCCTGGATCCTGATTGGCGGGATCCTCTTCCGGGGTAAAGGAAGTCTGTAGGGCATTACCACCACCGCAGGCAGCAAGTAGTGCCAAACTGAGTGCAGCACAAGTTCCATTAATAAAACGCATAGAAAACTCCTTATTACGAAAAACATGACTTCATTGTAACGCACTATTCAGCTAAACGCAGACTTGTTTGTCGTAACCCACGCCTATCCGCTGCCCGCCACACCTCGTAGAAACCCAGCGCCTGCCAGAATGCTGCCAGTTCCTCGCTGTGACCGTAACTCACGCCTAATGGCGCGGGACTAGCTGCCTGTGCCGCCTGAATCAGCGCCGTCGCGATGCCTTGCCGTCGCAGGGCGGGATGCACGGCGATGCGGCTGATGCGCGCCCAGGGGCGGTTAAAACGCGCCTCCTGGGTACGGGCAAGCAACTGCTGCAACAGCAGCCGCCCCTGCGGTCGCCGTTCGCCACGCAACACCGCCGCCGCGAGATCCTCCGGCAGCGGCGATTCCAATAAAATCGATATCACCCCCGCCACCCGCGCACCGTCGGCGGCGACGAACAGCATCTGCTGCGGCAAATCCAGCAGGCGTTTCAAATCCTCCGGCGTGGTGCGGTAATGCGCGGCGAAGAGCAGGGCAAACACCGCCTGCAACAAGGCTTCATCCGCCGCCAGTTCTGCCCGCCCGACCTGACGCGCCGTCCACGAAGCAGGTGCCTCGCCCAGCACCGGTTGCAGCAAAAATGCCGCATCCAGCACCGCTTCCAGCGCATCGCCATGCGCGAAGCGCCACGCCTGCCGTTCGACGATGACCTCCGCACCATCACGCGCGACGAGCTGCGGCAGCACCTGCAAAGAAAACATCCGCCCATGCCCCTCATAGCCGTCCTCACTGGCGGCGAGCGCATAGCGCGGGAAACGCGCCGTCAGTGCCAAGAGTTGCGCGGGCGGCACGGCAGAGGCCTCATCGACCAGCAAAACATCCGCCTGCGGCGCGCGGAAGAGCGCGTCATCCGGCGAGAGGAACAAGACGTTATCCATGTCCGCCAGCAGCTGTTGCAAGCGGGTGAGATTGCTGCGAAACGGCGCCACCGCCAGTAGCCGTTTCTCCGCCCCTAGCCAGCGCGCCTTCGCCGCTAATCGCGACGACTTGCCGCGCCCGCGCCGCCCGACGAACACCTGCGGCCCTTCGCTGAACCGCACTGCCTCCGCTTCCGGCGCCGCATCCGTTGCCACCATCTCATTTGAGGCGAAGCGGCGCAGGCGGGCATTAAAAAAATCCGCGCAACCGTCGGTGGAAAGGCCAAAATCGAGCAGGCGGCGGTGATCGGGATCGCCGTCCGGATAGGCGGACGGCAAATACAGGCGCAGGTCGTGCCCGTCCGTAACCGTTCCCGCCAGCGCGGTAAACGCGTTGGGGAACAGACCGCCGCTGGCGTCGTAGCACAATCCATCGCGCGACTGCCCCAAATAGCGGCGGAAATCGCGCAAGGCCAGATCACGCCCAAACACTCCCTGCGCAGGCAAATTCTCCGCTTCAACCAACAATAAACAGCGCATCGAAAAACCTCCGTCCAAATACTCCCAGACTGCCGGCAAAACATTTTGCCTTAGCTGTCATCACCGCTGAATAGCCTCTTTGCCGCTAAAATAGCCCTACACCCCAAACGAGACTCCTCTATGGCCAAAACCTACTACGACATCCTCGGCGTTGCCCAGGACGCCAGCGCTGCCGACATCAAAAAGGCGTATCACCGCCTGGTGCGGCAGTACCACCCCGACATCA